>JBOFGC010000515.1:0-4487 GCA_051648945.1 Bacilli bacterium | reverse complement strand
CGTTTATCAACACCATCACGCCCAACTGCTTGTGCGCCGAAAATTTGACCTGTTTCTTTTGAAAACACAAGTTTTAACGTAATTTGTGATGCACCTGGATAATAGGTTGCATGGTTCGCTGGATGTACGTGCACTACTTGATAGGCTACACCTAAACGTTTGAGTGTTTTTTCATTATTTCCAGTTGTTGCTGCTGTTAAATCGAATACTTTAGCAACGCTTGTACCAAGTGTTCCTTTATAGCTCACTTCTTTTCCATTGATTATGTCTGCTAACATACGGCCTTGACGATTCGCTGGCCAAGCAAGCGGGACATACGTTTCAACACCTTGTACCCAATCTTTCACGCTAATTGCATCGCCAATTGCATAAATCGATGGATCTGAAGTTTGGAGGTGCTCGTTTACAGCAATTGTATTTCGCATGCCTAGTGTAAGCCCGGCGTCTCTTGCTAAATCGCTTTCAGGACGAACGCCTATACCAAGAATAACTAAATCCGTAGCAATCGTACGACCTGAAGTTAACGTAATTTTATGCCCTGCGTCTTCAAATGTTGAAACACCATCAGAGAGAATTAACTCCACACCTTTTGCACGTAATTCGTGATGAACAATGCTCGCCATTTCAATATCGAGTGGCGCAAGTACTTGGTCATTCATCTCAACAAGGGAGACTGTAACGCCTCGCTCAACAAGATTCTCTACCATTTCTACGCCGATAAAACCACCACCAATTACGGTCGCATGTTTTGGTTTTTGCTGGTCAACGTACGCCTTAATTCGGTCTGTGTCTGGGATGTTACGCAGCGTAAATACATTTGTCGCTTCTTTCAAACCAGGAATTGGTGGTGTTAATGGTGCCGCTCCCGGACTAAGAATTAATACATCGTAGTGTTGAATGTGTTGTTCGCCTGTTTTCACATTGCGCGCAAGTATTGTTTTTTCTTCTCTGTTGATTGTGATTACTTCTGTTAAGTTACGGATTGTAACGCCATAGCGCTTTTCCATTCCTTCAACGGTTTGAACGAGAAGTTTTTTACGGTCTGTAATTACTTCTCCGATATAATAAGGTAACCCGCAGTTTGCAAAAGAAATATACTCTCCGCGTTCGTACATAATAATTTCATCTGTTTCACTTAAACGACGTAAGCGTGCTGCTGCTGTTGCCCCGCCTGCTACGCCACCGACAATTACAATTTTCTTACTCATGCTACTCACCCTCGTTTCATCGTATTAAAATTCTAGTTCACCACGCCATCCATACATTCCATCTACTACGTTATGGACGTTAAAACCTTTTTCTTCTAAGAAAACACACGCGTTGTGACTGCGAACACCTGCTGCGCAAATGATTGCATACTTTTTACTCACATCAAGTGATTTCCAACAATCTGGAATTGTTCCGAGAGCCATATGCTGTGCACCTGGAATTTTTCCATGTGCTACTTCATAACTTTCACGCACATCAAGAATCACAATCTCCTCGCCATTTTCTAAAAGGTGATTTAGTTCAAAAGCTGTCATTTCATTCATTCTACTTCATCTCTCCTATCGCTATTATATACCCTCATAGGTATAAAAACAAAGATTTTGCTGCTGCAATTGTTTTTAACTTTTCAAACTCTTTTCTTCTATGTAATAATAGAACTAAAAATGAACGGGGTGAGTGGTTTGGGAAGAAAAAAGAAAGTTGAGAAACAACATTTGTATGTATTGCTTCGCACACTATTACCACTACACGGGTATGAACGATTGACCTTTTCCCTACTCGCAAAAGAACTTGAGATTGGTCGTAGTACTATCTATGAGTATTTTACAAATAAAGATGAACTTATCGTTAATTATATGCTTTATGATATGAATGAACTTTTAGAGCGATGGAACGTAATTGCCGTATCGAACGTATCGGACATTCAAAAAATTACGCAAATGATTTCTCTTTTTCATACGTATTCTGCTGTTCATCAAGGCGTCAAAGCAATTCCGAGTGTGCGGAAACAAGCCGATGAATCGTTACTACTTCTATTATTCGAACTGCGCACACTACACGACCAACTCTTTGCGTCGATTACAACGACCATTTCAAATGCAATTAAAAATGGGACGCTTACAAAAGAATGTGATGCCATTGCTGTCAGTCAGTTCATTTTTTATAGTATCGATATGCCAAAACCTCCTCATTTAAATGAAGAAGAATGGTTGCTACAGTTGCACAATCTCATCTTAAATGGCATTCAAGCAAAATAATTGACTATAGTGTCGAATTTTTATACGCTACATTTGAAGAAAATTTAGTCTTTACTGAGGGGGATGCTGTTTCATGGTTTATCATACGTTTTATTATTTACATGTCGGTAGTTTAATTATTTGGATTGGTGCTTTTATCGCACTTGGTTTATTACTTATTTCTCCACAAACTGTTAAGAATGCTAGTCAAGATAGCCTACTTTATCGCTCAAGTGATTTAGTTCTTAAAATATTTGCTCCACTTTCTTTTATTACTCTTGTTGCTGGTGTTTATCTAATTCTTCAAACACCTGAAATGTACAAAGACCAAATTTGGTTAGTACTTAAAGAGCGTGTCGGTGGTGTATTATTACTTTTCACAATGTTTTGGATGAGTCGAAAAGCAAATGTCCTTCGTAAATCATTAAAAGCAAATGCCGACCAAACGATTGTTGCTAAAAATACAAAGTCTTTTGCAGTATGGATGCTAGTATTAGCAGTTGCTGCATTTGGTATTGTTCTCTTAGCTTCATTTAAATTTGGTTCTTAAAAGTCAGTGTGGATTCAAAGCAACTTTGAATCCACACTTTTTTTTGCCTATTTTTTTTTCCGCATTGTGCCAAAAAGGATTCCAATGACAATGATAGCCATTCCAATTGGTAACGACATTTTATTTCCCTCTGGTGAAGTAAATACTATATAGAATAGTATTGCTGCAATAATCCCTATAATTATAAAGGGAACATTTATAAATTTCTTCATAATGTTCATAATCCCCCTTCTCTGATACACTAATAGTAACAAAAATTAGTGACAAAATGAAAAAGAATATATTTTTATTTAAGGAGAACTGTAGCTTGAAACGATTACTCGCATATTTTTATCGATACACAACACTTTCACTGACTGCTATTTTTCTACTCGTCCTTTTCAGTTCTTCATCAATCATTACCTATTTAGATCCCCATACATTTCCACGTTGGATGGACGGTTTTTATTGGACAATGACGACAATCGCTACTGTCGGCTATGGTGATTTGAGTCCACAAACTGACAATGCACGACTGTTTGCCATGTTTTTAATGGTTATCGGAATCGTTATTCACGCTGCTTTTGTCGGTAAAATAATCGATTTATTCACAAGCTACTCTACAAAGAAAAAAGAAGGTAGGCTTTCATTTATGTATAAAAATCATTTAATTGTCGTTTATTTCACAAAAAAATCACGACGATTTATGCAACGCTATCTCGAAGCAAACGAACACGAAAATATTGTCCTTATCGATACGAAATCCGTATGTCCTTATGATCATCCTCGGGTTCATTACATTCAAGGTCTCGCATCTCGTATTGAAACGTATCACCAAGCCAATGCAAAAGAATCAAAGACGGTGATGTTTTTTTCAGATCCAAAATATCGTGATGACCATGAAGCAGGCGATGGAAAAACGTTACTCAATGCAAGTGTTGTAGAATCGCATTTTCCCAATGCTCATACACTCGTTGAATTACTCGATGAAAAGAATGCGTATGTATTCCGAAATGCGAATATTGATGAATATATTTATAGTGAAGATTTAGCTTCAAAACTTGCAGTACTTGGCGCAATGCACCCAGGAAAAATAGAAGAGATTCGAAAATATATTAAAGAACTGCAACAAAAATAGACGAATCGACACTGTCATTTGTCTCATACCGTTTCTACACGTTATACATACACTATCATGTAAACTCAATGAGGAGGTTAGATGATGGGAAATTATGGCGGTAACTGTGGTTGTAGTTGTGGTGGTAACGGTTGTAATCGTTGCTGTGGCTTTGGTGGATTTGGTTTCGGTTGGGGTTGTGGCCTTTTTAGCGGACTTTGTGGCGGCTTCGGTCGTTGTGGATGCGGTCGTTCAAATTGTGGCGGTTGTAACAATAATAGCGGTTGCGGTGGTTGTGGCCGTTCAAATTGTAACAGCTGTAGCACTAGCTGTGGTTCTAGCTGTGGTTCTAGCTGTGGTTCTAGCTGTGGTTCTAGCTGTGGTTCTAGCTGTGGAAACAATTCAAACTGTGGTTGTGGCGGTTCTAACTGTGGCCAAAAAGACAACTGTCGTGAAATTTGCCAATTAGCAATTTCACAATCAGAAGCAAATCTTGCAAGCACTGAAAAACTCGTTCATCAACAAAAACAAAGTTTATCTCACCTTCGTCAAGCTTGCGCACCGAAAAAGCAACATGGTTGCACAAGTAGCTACTCTTACGACGCTTAAATCTAAC
>JBOFGC010000514.1:0-4475 GCA_051648945.1 Bacilli bacterium | reverse complement strand
GACTAATTACATCCACTTCCTGATGATAGTGTTCACAACGACTCATCTCATCGATTACTTTGCCACTCAACTCAGGTGGAGAAGCACATTCAAACCTTAGCTTCACTTCATCCCACTCGCTATCAAGAATGCTAAACACAACCGTATCTCGAATAAAGTCGTCTGCTACAATCCGATGTTTGCGTAAAATACCTTCTTGCACAGCTCCGAGTCTTTTTACCGCTCGTTGTGAACGTTCGTTTCTACCGTCGACACAAAATTGTACGCGGCGAATGCCTAGTGTTTCAAACGCATATGTAAGTAACAAACGTTTGGCTTCTGTATTCACAATGGTGCGCCAAACGCTTGGATGTAGCCAAGTCCAACCAATTTCAAGTGAACCATTTTCAAGGTCAATGTTTGTAAAACGAGTGCTTCCGAGTACTTTTCCATCTGTTCGGCGTTCGATAACAAACGGTAGTTCTGTTCCTTTTTCGTATGCGAGTACAGCACCTTTGACAACCGCTTCCATCCCATCAAGTGTGGACACCTTTTTAGAAGTAAATTCCCAAATTTGCTTCTCACTTGCAGACTCAAACAACAATTTAGCATCATCCGCTCGCATCGGGCGCAAAACGATAAACTCTCCAACGAGTGTGGTCATATATTCGTCTCCATGTTCTTAGCAGTAAGTCTATTCTCTAGTTCTTCGCATGTGATAACACAGTGCATTGCACCTGCTGTTTGTAGCTCTTCTGCATCTCCATATCCCCATAACACGCCAATCGTATCAATACCATGACTGCTCGCTCCAAGCACGTCCATTTTTCGGTCACCAATCATAACATAATCTTCTGCCGTAAATACATCAAGACGCCTCATAACTTCGGCAATTACGTCACTTTTATTCGTTCTCGTTCCGTCGAGGTTGCAACCAACAATATGCTTAAAATATTTTGCAAGATGAAAATGTTCAAGAATTTGTTTCGCATACACTTCTGGTTTACTCGTTGCTACACAAAGTACAAACTTTTCATGTAAAGTAGCGAGCAGCGTTTCAACACCAGGGTATACATCATTTTCATATAATCCGAACTTACTATAATACGTACGAAAATGCCCCACAGCAGCATCGATATCCTCTCCATCCAACGACCACTCATCACGCAAACTTTGTTGAATCGGCGGACCAATCCAGCGACGATAGCTCTCTTCCTCAAACGCCTCACGCCCCATCCCGTTTTCCATCGCCCGATAACCGTTTAACAGTCCGCGCCACGGGTCAGTGAGTGTTCCATCCAAATCAAATAATATATACTTCATCTTCGCAACCTCCTTTGACTTATTATTCTGAATTTAATCCGTACGCCTTCTTATGTCAATGGAAAAAGAGAGCCTTGGTACATTACAAACGCTCTCACCTGCAAGATAGATCGTGAAATACTAAAAAGTTTACCATATTTATTTCAGAAATTAGAAATTTCCCCGCGTCAATTCTCTGATTTCTACCGTTTATTCGTGTAAATTCCTCTCTTTACTTAATTTGTTAACAATCGTATTACAACGAATTATCCCATACCCCGATAAAAAAACGACTGAAAGATTTACTAAAGGCATAATCAATCTAAACTCATGCTGGTGATTCATCATATTAACAAAAACAAAACCAAGATTCAGAAATAGAGCTATAAAGAGCAACTGCAAAATCCCTTTCATATGCCCAATGCGAGAATCAATATCTGAAAACAGCTGAAAAGGTAACCCTTCCGTACGTTTACGAAAATACGCCCAACGAAACAATTGCCCCACATGTTCAATTTCTTGTTCTTTTAAAAACGCAATATATTGGTCTGCATCCTCCGTTTTGGATTGTGGAGATAACATTTGAAGACGATATGTGTACAAGTTCGGAGCACCCTCTTGAAATACATATTTACAAAGTCCTACTTTTTTTAAGAGCATTCCTTTTGCAGCCATTTCGTTCAACCACGCTTCTTCTTTCTCAAAATCCCAAACCCAAAACCATCGACGTACAACTTTATCCATCCGATTTAGTCCTCCTTGAGCAATAACTCTCCATTTTTAACTAATTCCTTCAGACGTTGTAATTCATGTTGCAGTGTTTCCATTCCATTTGGTGTAATCACATACTCTTTTTTTCCTCGTTCACTAGACGTCGAATGAACTTCAATCCATCCTTTTTCAACAAGCGAACTTAGCGCGCCATATAATGTCCCTGGTGCAAGTTTAACTCTTCCGTTTGACTTCTCTTCAATGGTTAACATGATGCCATATCCATGTAGGGGCGAAAGCAAAGAAAGTAAAATATAGTAAACTGCTTCTGTAAGTGCGATATTTGAATTCAAAATACAAACCTCCATTAGTACGCATGACGATATATCGCCCTCCGTTATATTGAATATATCGCCAATCGATATATTTGTCAATATTTTAAAAACTCTCAAACATTTTCATTGACACTATACCTATAGGGGTATATTATACGAATTGTAACAAACATTAAACAATTCAACTTAAGGGGGGACCTTCAATTGGAAACAAAGAAAAAAACAACAATCGTATTATTCAGCGGAGATTATGATAAAGCAATGGCAGCCTACATTATCGCAAATGGCGCAGCCGCATTCGATCACGAAGTTACAATATTCCATACATTTTGGGGACTTAATGCTCTACGCAAAGACGAACCTATTCAAGCAAAGAAAACGTTCATGGAGCGTATGTTTGGTTGGATGATGCCGCGGGGTGCGGAAAAGTTAGCACTTTCAAAAATGAATTTTGCTGGAGCGGGACAACAAATGATTAAAAGTGTAATGAAGAAACACAACGCACTGCCACTTAAAGATTTAATTGAAATGGCGCAAATGCAAGATATAAAACTCGTTGGTTGTACGATGACGATGGATTTACTCGGTTTAAAAGAAGAAGAATTATTAAACGGTGTTGCACTCGGTGGTGTAGCCGCCTACCTAGGTGAGGCAGAACAAGGAAACGTAAATTTATTTATCTAATAAGGAGAGATCACAATGAAAAAACACTTACAAGTAGACGCTAAAGGACTGGCTTGTCCGATGCCAATTGTTCGAACAAAAAAAGCGATTGAAACACTGAATGAAGGTGAGACATTAGAACTTTTAGCAACAGACAAAGGCTCAACGGCAGATGTGAAAGCATGGGCAGAACGCACGGGCCACAGCTATTTAGGAACGGACGAAAATGATGGTATTCTTAAACATTACATTCGAAAAGGTAATGCTTCATGCCAACAACCTGTAATACCAGAAGTTACAAACGAACAACTCAGAGCGCTTCTACAGCAAAAAGAAATACAACTTATTGATGTTCGTGAATCTGAAGAATATGTTGATTTCCACATCACTGAAGCAATAAACATTCCTTTAGGTAACGTGAGCGAACAGCTTTACCGGATTGACAGAAGTCAGCCTGCCTATATCATTTGCCGTAGCGGACGCCGTAGCGAACTCGCTGCTCAACAACTTAAAGATGCAGGCATTTGTGAAGTGTACAACGTCGTACCTGGCATGCAAACATGGATGTAACAAAAAAATTTTTAGCCAAAATAATACCTTAGGGGGTAATTAAAAATGAAAGCAATGACAGCGAAAGAAGTTACACAGTTTGTTTTAGGTGACCAACCATTATTTATTTTAGATGTACGCAACACAGATGCGTTTACAGACTGGCACATCGAAGGGAAAAACATCACTCATTTAAACGTTCCATATTTTGAGTTAATCGATGGTGTCGACGAAATTTTACCACAAATCCCAACAAACACTCCGGTTCTTGTTGTGTGTGCAAAAGAAGGTTCATCCATTTTCGTAGCAGAAATGTTAGAAGAAGCAGGACGTTCTGTTAGCTACTTAGCTGGAGGAATGAAATCATGGAGTGAATATTTACAACCGGTGAAAATTGCTGACCTTGATGGTGGTGCGTTGTATCAATTCGTTCGTATGGGTAAAGGATGTCTGTCGTATTTTGCACATGCAAACGGTGAGGCATTACTTGTTGACGCAACGCGTATGACAGATACGTATGTAGATTTTGCTAAAGAACTCGGCGTTAAAATTACTCACGTATTCGATACACACTTGCACGCAGATCATATTTCCGGTGGACGTAAAATCGCTGAAATTACAGGTGCAACGTATTGGTTACCACCTAAAGATGCTGAGGAAGTCGTGTTTAACTATTCGCCATTACTCGACGGGGTAAAAGTAGCAATTGGTGAGTCTGCACTCACAATCGAAGCGCTATACTCACCGGGGCATACAATCGGTTCGACTTCATTTATCATTAATGATCAGTTCTTACTTTCTGGCGATATCCTATTCGTTGATTCGATTGGTCGTCCTGACTTAGCGGGCCTTGCTCAAGATTGGGTAACTGATTTACGCGAAACATTATACAAACGTTATCGTGAAGTTTCGGACTCGTTCGTTGTGTTACCTGCT
>JBOFGC010000513.1:0-4265 GCA_051648945.1 Bacilli bacterium | reverse complement strand
TTTTTAACTTGCTGAATGGAATAATCGATGAGTTGGATTTTTTCAGCAACTGAATCGACTGCGGTAGAAAGAGAACGGGCTGTGTCTCGTTTCATATCTTCTTCTAATTGACTTTTGGTGTAATAACTATTCACACTTGTGAACAGTGCGAAAAATAAGATGAGCAACACGCTGAAAAATACCATAAGCTGAACGTGAAGCTTTCGGAAAGACGGGAACATCACACTACCTCCTTTGACAATAAGGCAAGTGTAACGGTTTTCAGAAGTCGAAAAAACTCGATTTTTGTAAATAGTATATTAATTTGATGTAAATTGTGGCGGAATTTTCGATTATTGTGTAGTATTGTTGGAGGTGACCGGCGTAGTAAAAAACCACACATTGCGAGTGTGTGGTTTGATAAAGTACTTATTGAAGATTAAAATTTGTATTAGAGAGCACCTTTTATATCTTCGAAAACGAATTGCACATTCGTTCCAATTATGACTTGAACGGTTGTTTTATTCAGTTTGACTACGCCGCGAGCACCTAGACTGCGAAGTTTCCCCTCATCGATAATTGCTGAATCAAGGACAGTGA
This sequence comes from Bacilli bacterium, assembly GCA_051648945.1. Taxonomy (GTDB): domain Bacteria; phylum Bacillota; class Bacilli; order JBOFGC01; family JBOFGC01; genus JBOFGC01. The sequence goes on along the minus strand of JBOFGC010000513.1, from coordinate 3,686 downwards.
GACGAAGTCTTGTTGCGCAATGATCGATTTCTGCAATATTTTCTTTACCACCAAGTGCAATGACAAAGGCTTCACCTTGTTCACCTGCAGCGAACGATGTGTTAGTACTATCTTCATCCATTACAAAATCATCTTCACGACCCGGCGTTGGGATATTAAATTTTCGGATGGCGAATGAGAAGATAAAAAAGTAAAGTACGCCGATGACTAGACCGAGTGCTAACAAACCTATAGGATTGTGCGCTTTATTAAAATTGAGGATGTAGTCAAACAGTCCTGCTGAGAATCCGAATCCGTGTAACAGTGTAAACGTAGATGCTAAGAACATCGATAATCCCGTTAAGATGGCGTGAATGACTAGCAATACGGGCGATAGGAAGATAAAGAGAAATTCAATAGGTTCTGTAATTCCTGTTAAAAAGGAAGTTACAGCAATACTAATTAACATACCTCCGACAGCTTTACGGTGCTGTTTTTTTGCTGCGAAATAGATCGCAAGAGCAACAGCTGGTAAACCGAACATCATGACTGGGAAGAAACCGGCCATAAAATGTCCTGCAGTAGGGTCTCCGGCAAAGAAACGATTCAAATCACCGAATTTTCCGTCAAATTCACCGAGATTGAAGAAAAAGTAGTTGTTGAGCACATGATGAAGTCCTAATGGAATTAATAAACGATTGAAAAGTCCGAACAATCCAGCTCCGACAGCACCAAGACCAACAATTCCTTCACCTACAGCTTCAATTAGGTCTTGTATTGGCGGCCAAATGAACATAAGTGCTATTCCGATACCGAGCATAATAAATGAGGTGACGATTGGTACGAGTCGTCGTCCAGAAAAGAATCCGAGCCATTCAGGTAGTTTTGTTTGATGATAGCGATTGTAGGTGAGACCAGCGATAATTCCTGCTAAAATACCACCAAATGCCATCATTTTAATGCTACCAGCGGATTCGCCAAACGCTTTTCCCCAGTATGCTTTCGTTGAAAAATCAAGAACTAAATAGCCAATGGCACCAGACAAACCTGCAGCACCATTACTATCTTTTGCAAATCCGATCGCAACACCAATTGCAAAGAGGAGCGGTAGATTTGCGAAAAGTGCATCGCCAGCTGCTGAAATAACAGGACCAATCGTTTCAAATCCAGCGACACCGCCGAGTAAGTCGGGTTGACCGATACGGAGTAATAATGCTGCTGCGGGTAAAGCAGCAATTGGTAACATAAGTGCCTTTCCGATACGAACTAAAAAGTTTAACATTTCAAATCCTCCTTTGTCGTTTAGCGCAAAAGGTAAATAAAAAAAGGCTAACAAGTGAAATAACAATCACTTGTTAGCCTTTGCCTGCATCACCAGTAACACGCTAACGTCGTTCATATGAACTTACAACCTTAGTATATAATGTTCAGAATTTTTTGTAAACGTTTTCTTTTGTAGAATTATAGGTTTTTTACACGTGCTAAATGAAGAGCTAAAAAGGAAATTTCGTCATCTGAAAGTGTAATGCCATAGGATTCGAATAAAAATTGTGCTAAACCTTGGGCGATTTCGTACATTTCTTTTAATTTCTCTTGAATATATTCTTTCATCGGATTAATTAAATGTTCACCTTTTGTTGCACGTTCGATGACAAAACGTAAATGGGTAACGAGCCTTGAGTATGCGAGAGAGTCTCTTAAGATCGTTGTTTGAAGTTTTTCTTCGATTTGAACAACACATAAATTTACAATTCGAGCGGTACTCGAACTTTCGGTCGGCTTATTCTGTTGAATAATACTGGAAATATGCATCGTAACGAAAGCTATTTCATCATCGGGTAGTTGGACGGGCGCTTGGTTGTTAATAAATGCGACAACATTTGCGGCAATTCCCCATTCTTTCGGAAAAAGGACACGCAATTCATCTTTGAACGGGTTCTCTAAAATCGTACCTTCTTGTGTACGTTGAATGGCAAAGACTAAGTGGTCGATGACTGAGAGTAATTTATTGGGAGGAATATCTTGTTCAATCGCTTTTGATATGAATGACATCGCCTCTGTAACAAGTCCTAAATGCTGTTCGTTTAGAGAGAGATAAAGTTCTTTTAATGCGGCATCGGAACTTTCCGTAGAAAGAACAAACATTTTTTCAACGCGTTCAATCTCGTGAAAAGTATCACCTGGGCGCTTGCCAAATCCAATGCCTTTACCGACTAAAATTGTTTCTTCATTGCTCTCGGCGTGGTTACAAAGTAATACGTTGTTGTTAAAGCTTTTTTGTATGATGTAGGTCATGTTGAATGTCACCTCGCGTTCAAATTTATTAATAAATTAGGAAAGCAATACGGCCATTACTTTACACACTTAAGAAAGTATAGTATATTTTTCATTAGAAAACAATCCAATATAAATGGCGTGTTACTTTTATTACTAAAGGCATAAGCCAATACTTCTCGACGCATTCTATAAGGAGGGAGGTATTGGCTTTTTTTCGTTTCTTTAGTACAACATATAGACGAGGTGAATGAAACATGTTTGGTTTTTTTAAAAAAAATAACAAGTTTGTAGCAATTGCAGACGGTACAGTTTGCAGTCTTAAGGAAGTACCTGATGAAGTATTTTCAAGCGGTATGGCAGGAGACGGTGTAGCGATTCATGTAACAGGAAACACTGTTGTCGCTCCAATTGATGGTAAAATCGAAGCGATTTTCCCTTCTAAACATGCGTTTACAATGTCAACAGCAAAAGGATACGAAGTCCTTGTTCACGTTGGTATTAACACTGTGAAAATGAACGGTGAAGGTTTCGAAACGTTAGTAGAAGCTGGAACAGAAGTGAAAGCTGGAACGCCAGTTCTTTCAGTGGATGTAAACCGTATTAAAGCAGAAGGTTATTCTTTAATGACGCCTGTATTAATTACGAATAGTGATCAATTTAAATTAGATGTGAAAAACGTTGGCTCGGATGCAGTGGCTGGTAAAACAGAAGTTATTGTTGTAGAGAAAAAGTAGTTTTTACTTCTTCAAAATAGGGAGGCAGATGCTTGTGCATCTGCCTTCTTTGTAATTTTCTATGAAAATAACTGATTCTCGCGTATGTTTGTGTAGAGCTGGGGTACTGCGCCAGGCAACTCCGCGTCCTGTGGGGCGGCCGTGTGCCTCCTCGTCGCGGTAAAGCTGCTCCTGCGGGGTCACACGTTTCCGCCTGATTCCACGGGAGTCTCCGTTGCCTGTCTCCGTACCCTTCAACGATGTATAAGGGTCGCGTTAAACCTTTTTCATCCATTGGTTGTGAAAAAGGCTTCGCTCGCGTTTCATGGACATGTTCTATGGTAATAATTGAGTTCTCGCGTTTGTTTGTGCGGAACTGAGGTATTGCGCCAGGCAACTCCGCGTGCCTTTTGGGGCTCACGATTCCGTCTGATTCCGCGGGAGTCTCCGTTGCCTGTCTCCGTACCCTTCAACGATGTATAAGGGTTGGGTTAAACCTTTTTCATCCATGGGTTTTGAAGCGGGAACGTTTGTTTTCAAGTTGTTGGTTTTCTAAGTTTCTCTAGTACGGTACTGGGCTGTTGTGCGCACATTAATGTGCGGACGACGGCCACTCCGTCAACGTTATACTGCCATACTTTGTGCACATTTTCTGGTGTTATGCCACCTATGGCAACGACGGGTATGGTGGACAATGTTACGATTTCTTGTAGTGAT
>JBOFGC010000512.1:0-2500 GCA_051648945.1 Bacilli bacterium | reverse complement strand
GTCCCAAACAATTCCATGTTGTTCAAAAACACCTTCTAGCATTTGTTCTGCATCGATGTTTTTGTTTTCGGTATACAAATCAATTTGAACTCTATCAAATCGAATGTACACCTTATTATCTGCAATGAAATTCTGTGTGTGTGTAGTATGATACGTCAGATATGGAAATGATGGTTCAGTTCGGAAGTGATGGTACGCAACTGGAAAACCACACTCTTCAAGAATCTTCTTAAGTTCTGCAAGCGTCATTCTCTAATCACCTTCATAACCTCGTCTTCAAACGATTTATTCGCTCGTTCTTCGACTGGTCGAATGTGTACAATGCCGTTAACGCGACCGCCACCACGTTTTGCGTGTCCTTTTTCTAAAAGATGCGTCAAGCCGGGCTTCTTTTTATTATGAATTGTGTAACCATCAATCGTTTTCTTTTTAGCCCAACCTTTGAGGTAGTCACCAGTTATTTTCGGGTCGTCTAAGCTGTGTAGTTCTTTGACTGCTTCTGTCGTGACTTTGTTCGTTGCTTTGCGCATTCCTTCTGCAATATCTTTCGTGTATGCTGCCATTGCTTTCGTCAATTCTTGGGATAGTGCGTCAATTTTTATTGCCATTTCGCACCTCGCAATACAATTCAATTTGTTCGCCTTTTTCATACGTACGATAAATTGTATAGGTCTTTCCGTTATAAGCTACTTTCATTTCATCCGCATAATCGAGTGTATTAATTACGAAAATTGCACTCGCTTTAATCCCGGTTCGACCTGCTTCGAAAAATTCACGTTGCGGAATGCTTCGTTTGTGACAAAAGACGTTCTTTTCGGTGATAACTTCGACTTGTTGACCGATATCATCTTGTGCATACTCGCTGCTTAACAGTGCTAGCACATCACTGAACATCATAATCACCGCACAACGTTAAATGATTTTTTAGTAGGTTGTATGCTCGTTCATACTTGACCGAGTCGTCGTTGAACAATCCGAAATGTGCTTTGCAGTACACTGTCACTGCACGAATAATTAATGCATCCGTTTCATCAATGCGATTTACACCGCTAATTGATAAGTCTAGTTTCGCTGCGCTAATCAAATCGTTAATCTCATCGTCTAGTTGATCATGCGATACGCGTAGACTTGTCTTAATCTTATCTATGAGCATGTTCTCATCCCCGTTTATTAAAAATAAACATCACATATAAAAAGAGGGGAAATTTACCCCTCTTGATTTACATCTACAATTCCATCGTTGTCATTTTCATCTTCAACAACAACTGCCGTTTTAGTTACGCTTTTTTTTTAATGCGTAAGAATCCGTTGTGCGACACTACGTTACCGCCGGCAAACGTTGAACCACGGTGACAAATCATACCTTGCTTGAATTTGAAGTCCTCTGACTTCTTAATTTCAGTTGGCGAGAACGTCGCTAACTCGTAGTTTGATAATGGGCCATACGCCATCGCATAGGCACCGACTGTTGTGTCCGGGTTTGTAATTGCTGCACACGCCGAGTTGATAATGTACGGTACGCCGTCAATCGTACCCGTGTTTCCGTTCGCCTTAACGTCATATACTTTTTTACCGTCCGCTGTGCGCAATGTAACGAACGCTTTAAGGTCGTGTTTATTAATGATTAATACCGCCTGGTCCTCAACGTCCTCATCGCCACCAAATCCAAACACGATTTCGTCAAGCGTCGTTTCTGTAATGTCGCTAATCGACATGTCAGTCGATACATCGATTGCCGTTGCTTTATCACTAAAAATACCGATAAGTCCGTTCGAACCGCCAGTTCCAACTAGGATTTCGCGCGTAATTTTACGACGGAGTGATTTGTCTACACCTTGCACGATTACGCTGCTATAGTCAGCATCCGTCAACTTTGCGACTTCTTCCGTTTCTTCCGTGTACGACGTGATTTTTGATTTTGCGATTGACGCGTAACCGAATACAACGTCGGATGCGCTGTAGTCTGCACCTTCCGCAGTGTATCCGCCAGTTCCGTGCCCTTTTTCAAATCCACGCTCATAACTCTCACCACCATTTAAAGGCACGTGAGTTACGCGGTCGATAAGGCTAGAAACTTGATTAAATGTACCTTTTAAGTTCGTCGCAGTGTGCTTTGGTGTTACGAGATTGCTCGATGCAACAGTAATCGAACGATTTTCACGCAATGTTTTTCCCCGTTGTTCTGACTCGTTTTGTTGTTGATTTGACGACTCATTTCCGAACGTTTCAATCGTGCGTGTTTCTTGTTCGCCTGCGTTCACTGACTCTGCTTCAGCTAACAAACGTGTACGTGTTTCAAGCGCTTCTTGTTGTGCGTTTAATCCGCGTAATTCCTCTTCCAATTTCGCTAAATCTACTTGCTCATCACCAGTTAATAAAGTACGAATTTCTGCTTTTCGTTGTAAAATTTCTTTGATAGTCATCGAGTGACCTCCTTAAAGTAATGTTTGTAAGATTAGTTTTTTACGAGTTTCTTCATCTCGCTTTGAAGCATATACTT
>JBOFGC010000511.1:0-2272 GCA_051648945.1 Bacilli bacterium | reverse complement strand
ACGCAATCGAAATGTTGGGATGGTTTTTCAATCGTATGCACTATTTCCAAACCTCACAGTGGCTGAAAATATCGCATATGGCTTAAAAGTACAAGGTGTAAAACGAGAGGAACGTCAAGCGTTAGTCAAAGAAATGATTGCGCTTGTCCATCTAGAAGGCAAAGAAAAAATGTATCCAGAACAACTTTCAGGCGGTCAGCAACAAAGGGTAGCACTTGCCCGGTCTCTTGTTGTACGTCCGAAAGTACTTCTTCTTGACGAACCACTCGGAGCACTTGATGCCCAAATCCGTCGAAATTTGCAAACTGAACTTCGAAGTATTCAACGAAAATTAGGGATGACAATGATTTTCGTCACACACGATCAAGATGAAGCAATGATAATGAGTGACCGTATCATCGTCATAAATAATGGGAAAATCGAACAAATCGGGACACCAGAAGAAGTGTATACATCGCCACGGACTCATTTCGTTGCCTCATTCATGGGGTCTTACAATGTGTTATCTGAAAATACTTCCCTTGGATTCACTTCAGCAATCGGTATCCGTCCTGAAGTCATTACTTTTTCGAATGAAGTAGTAGAGTCAGAGGACACTTACTCACTCCCAGGTAAAGTACTAGATGTTACGATCCACGGTACAATTGTCCGCTATAGAGTACAGACAAACGAAGAGGAATTGTTTGTCGACACGCTATTTAATGGTGCAGTAAAAAAACGTATGGGTGATGAAGTTATCCTGACCATTCCGAGAAAACAGATGATTCCGCTATACTGAAGTAAGCCTTTAAGAATAACTGACCAAACTGTTCGTAGGACGATACATTTTGGTCGGTTTTTTTGTACATAATTTTAAGTATTTTGATATAATATTTTCAGGTGTAATCTATATAAAGTAGAGTGAGGTGGGCGCTATAATTAAGGAAGATATATTGGTTTGGACGATTATTGTATTACTTTGTATGGCCAGCTATCATATGGCATACATAGATTTTAAAATTTGTATTCTCTATGATCGATTAACTCGCACCGATTGTGCGAGCTTTGTAAATATGAGAATAGCAATAGTGAAAGATATAGTAACACTCGGGAATAGAGTGAGAGTACCTACCATTTTGTTAAGAAGTATACATTTCGTGATCGGTACATTTTTTTTAGGGTTTGCTATTTTATTCTCAATCATTACTATATCACTTATAATTTACAACTATTTTTGAAAAATAATTAAATGATATAACATTTTCCTTCCTTCAAGAAAAAGGGTATACTATTTTCAAGGAATAGAAAAGGGTGAGGAAAATGACTGAAGAACAAATGCCATTGTATGTGAAAATATATGAAAAATTAAAAGAAATGATAGAAAAAGGTATGCTTTCAGAAGGTGATCAACTTCCAACGGAGCATGAACTAGCGAAAGAATATAATGTAAGTCGTATCACATCAAAAAGAGCACTAGCAGAACTAGAACGAGAAAACTTAATCATTCGAAAACGTGGGAGTGGAAGTTTTGTAAAGAAAGTGGAACGACCAAAACCTGATAATGTTACACAAGAGAAAAACATGATTGCAATGATTCTTCCATTTCATCGCAGTGCAGAAATGATGGACTATATTCACGGAGCAACCAATGCGCTAACTGAAAAAAATATGCACCTGACGATTCTTAGTTCGGACAGCAGTTTTTCCAAAGAACAACAACTGTTAGAAACAGTCCCAAAACAAGGGGTAGCAGGTATTATACTTTATCCACAACGCGAACATTATGACTTAGGCCCTCTTTATGATCTTTATTTATCAGACTATCCCATCGTTGCAATTGATAAGTACTTTATGTCACTACCCATTCCGAGCGTTGTGAGTGACAATGTTCAAGGTGGAATGGACGCAACGGAGCATCTAATAGCATGCGGTCATCGCAAAATTAGTTTTGTAGCGGGTGTTGAATTAGCACATACAGTAAGCGTACGTGACCGGTTTTTAGGCTATGCCGAAACACTAAAAAAACATAGTATAGGCTTCGACTCCTCATTGTGTCGCATCGGAATGGCCAAACAATGGGAAGAAAAGAATGGAATGGATGAAATGATTGCTGACCTACTGGATTCTGGAATCACAGCAATCCTTTGTGAAAATGATATTTTAGCAACGAAAATCATCCGTCAAGCAGAGAGAATGCATATCGAAGTGCCAGAGACATTAGCAGTCGTTGGTTTTGATGGAATTAATACAAGTCATTACCTAGACAAAACAATAACGACCATTGCACAAGATT
>JBOFGC010000510.1:0-2790 GCA_051648945.1 Bacilli bacterium | reverse complement strand
ACCGCTTTCACACCACTGTTTGATTCAATATACATCGTATCTGTTTGCCCATTTTCCGAGCCACTTTGTACTGGTTTATACACAACGACTTTCCTATTTTCTTTATAAATAGATGCAAGGCCCGCCGTAATCATCGTTTTTCCGATATTCGTATCTGTACCAACAACAAAAAGTTTCTGAGTATCCACGCTATAATCCTCCTCGTACTCTGGTGTTCGCATTTTTCAGTGCCAATTTCGAAAAATTATACTGCCGTTATGTCCTCCAAAACCAAATGAATTACTTAATGCATACGTAATGGCATGTTGTTCAGAATGTGGCGCGATGTGTAGATTACATCGTACGTCTTTTACAGTCAATCCGACATTGCCGTGAAGGTTCTGTTGCTGCATTTGAAGGATGGTTGCTACACTCTCAACAGCACCTGCCGCACCTAGTAAATGCCCGATCATACTTTTTGTACTATTCACACGTAGCGCTTTGTTTGACGTAAATACTTTCCCAATCGCGTAACTTTCCGCAACATCGTTTTGAAGCGTACCTGTTCCGTGTGCGTTAATATATTGAATGTCGTTACACGTTATTTCTGCATCAAGAAGCGCTTTTTCCATACAAGCAATCATAGACTTTGACTCTGGCTCTGGTGTCGTTAAATGATAGGCGTCATTTGTATGTGCATACCCGACCACTTCAGCAAGTATAGGCGCACCTCGTTGTTTTGCATGATGGTACGATTCCATTAAAAGCATTCCTGCTCCTTCACCGAGAATAAAACCGTTTCGATGTTCATCAAACGGCACACTTGGATACTTTTTCGCGACCGCGCATAGTTGTGTAAACGCCCCATACATGAACGGGTGCAGACAACTTTCCGCTCCCCCACAGAGCATCACATCTGCATATCCATGTTTAATGCGACGATACGCTTCGCCAATTGCGTGCGTACCCGCAGCACACGCCGTACTTTCCGTACTCACTTGACCTGTTATGCCAAACGTCATCGCAATATGTGCACTGCTCATGTTTGGTAAAAAAAGCGGCACACAGAGTGGATTTATACTCCTAAACCCTTCATCTATAAAATTTTTGGCGTTAAATAGTAGTGAATTTAATCCACCTACACCGGTACCAACAACGACGCCCGTATTTTCAGGAACAAAATTACTTTCATCCATGCCACTTTGTGTCCACGCTTGTTGTGCCGCAAGTACGGCAAACATACTTACTCTGTCCATTCGTTTTTGTTGCCGCGCTGTAAAGTAATCATCAAGCACACAGTCTACAGCACCAACTACGCCTTCAGCCCATTTTTCCCCAAAATAATTCGACGCGAATGTGAAACCTGTACGCCCTTTAAAGAGCGCGTCACTAAATGAAGCAACATCATTTCCGATTGGGGTCACACACCCCATTCCTGTAATAACGACCCGGTTAGCTTCTCTTTGCTTCATCAATCACCTCTAACCAATGACGAATTCTATGGATTTTTTCTACTGTTTCTGCTGGTAATTGAATAGAAAATGCTTTTTCAATTTCGATGACAATGCCGGTATAATCAAGGGAGTCTGCATCAAGTTCATCCCAAAAATGGGTATCTATTTGAATTTCCTCGACAGGCACTCCCATCACCGAGTGAATAATCTGTTGAATTTTTATAAAATTTTCCATATAAGCTCCTTTACTTGTAGTGTTTTTTTGTAGTGTGAAGCACGCTACTCTAGCGCCATTAAAACATATTTTTTTATTATTGTAAACTTTACAATAATTTAGTTTACATTCTGTTTTTAGGAAGGTATGCTAGAGGACATAGCGCTATACTACAGAGGTGATTTCCGTTGAAAAATTGGGAAGAGGAACTCCATTTCCTTAAAAATAATAATACATTTCGCACACCAAATTCTACGTTTCATGAGGAAATGGTAGTGTTTGGTAGTAACAATTATTTGGGTTTAAATAAACACGAAAAAATACAACAAACTGCAATCCAAGCGATTACACAATATGGTACCGGCACAGGTGGTTCGGCGTTTGTTACAGGAACAACACCGCTGCACGTCGCCCTTGAAAATAAAATAAGTGCATACAAACACGTCGAAAGTTGCCTCCTCTTTAGTAGTGGATATGCCGCAAATGTCGGTGCACTCAGTTGTCTCGGTGATAGGCATACGCATTTTTTTACGGACCGTTTCAATCATGCGAGTATTAGTGATGGCATCGCACTATCTGGTGCAAAATTTTCACGATATCCGCACCGCAACAGCACTCAATTAGAAGTACTGCTTCAACAAAGTGATGTTTTGCATAAAATAATCGTTACAGACAGCGTTTTTAGTATGGACGGAACAATTGCACCGTTTCAAGAACTGTTGCGTCTTGCCGAAAAATATGATTGTCTTCTCGTGGTTGACGATGCACACGCACTCGGCGTTCTCGGTGTCCACGGGTTCGGGATCACTAACACCGCAGAAATACCGTCTGACCGCGTTGTCATTGTTGGTACATTAAGTAAAAGTATTCCTGCAAATGGCGGGTATGTTGCTGGTGCTAAACACGTTATCTCCTACATCCGCCAACACGCTAGAAGTCACATGTTTTCAACATCGCTTAGTTGCTGTGCTGTCGCCGTCGCAATGCAGGCGTTTGATATTATCTATACCGAACAACAACACACACAAACATTGCATGCAAACACGCAGCTTTTTCTCTCAACACTGCGTTCTTACAATGTGCCCGTCGTTTCTCAAAACACACCGATTATCCCTATTATTATTGGTGACAATGACAAAACAC
>JBOFGC010000509.1:0-8557 GCA_051648945.1 Bacilli bacterium | reverse complement strand
TTTTTGTTATGACAGAGAGTATGTCTGTCGGTGAGCTCGTTGCGTTTAGTGGGTATATTTGGAATCTTATTTGGCCACTACGTATGCTAGGATGGCTAACGGATATAATGGCGAAAAATGCAGCATCAGTAGAAAAAATCACAGGCATATTAACTACGAAGCGTACGCTTGAGAGGGAGAATTCTCAACTAGAAGGAACACAAAATGGTAGCGTTGAATTTAGAAATGTTACCTTTTCATACAACGAGACAGAAGTACTTACGGATGTTTCATTTTCTGTTAGAGCTGGAAGTACAGTAGCAATTATGGGCGAAACAGGTGCTGGAAAATCAACCTTGCTGTCGTTGATACCGAGAACATATGACAGCACAAATGGAGAAATTTTAATGGATGGAACGAATATTCGTCATTATAATGTCCACTCATTGCGTCAAAGTGTGAGTGTTGTTGCACAAGAAACATTCTTATTTTCGGATAGTGTATTAAACAATGTGACGCTCGGTCACAAAACAGCAAGTATGGATGTTATAAAACAAGTATGTGCCGATGCCTGTTGTTTAGATTTTATCGAAAATTTGGGGCAGAAGTGGGACACAGAAATTGGTGAGCGTGGCATTGGTTTGTCAGGTGGACAAAAACAACGACTATCGATTGCTAGAGCACTGTTAAAGAATGCACCTATTCTCATTTTAGATGATGCAACAAGCGCACTTGATATGGAAACAGAGTATGCATTGTTAAGTAACATAAAAAAACGTCAAGGAAAACAAACAGTTTTTATTATTGCGCATCGCATTAGTGCAGTGAAAAATGCCGATATCATTTTATACATGGAAAAAGGAAAAGTGGTAGAGTCTGGAACGCATAGCGAACTACTTGAAAAGCGTGGAGTTTACTTTGATGTGTATACAGAGCAATTTAAAGACTTTGAACAGATGCAAGCGCTATTGGAGGTGTAATACATGACAAAAAATAATGTACAAAGAGACGAAAAAAGTACAATGCGTTCGAAAACGGTAATCATAAAAAAACTAATGCAATACGGTCGTGGCTATGAAAAACAAACGAGCGTTGTAATTGCGTTGTTGCTTTGGATTATGCTCGTAAATGTATGTACGCCCTATCTTATGAAAGTAGCAATCGATGATTTTGTTCCAAAAGAAAATACACAAGGCTTAATCATGATTGGTGTGCTTCTCGTACTATTACATGGAAGCGCGATGTTTGCGGCAACAGTACGTATGAAAAAAACGAGTTATATTACTAACAATATGCTTATTTCCATACGACATGAGTTGTATTCGCACATTCAAAAACTATCATTCTCATTTTTTGATCATCGACCAGTCGGAAAAGTTTTGGCCCGTGTAATGGGTGACGTGAATGCATTACAAAATTTGTTCAATCAAGCGATTGTGACACTCATTCCAGAGTTGCTGAGTTTAGTCGGTGTAGCAATGATCATGTTTGCACTTGATCCTAAACTAGCTTTGGCCTCACTCGCTATTTTACCAGTTCTTGCTGGTGCGTTGTTTTATATCGAAGCGAACTCAAGAAAACGTTGGGATGAATATCGTTCAAAACGCTCAAACTTAAACGCTTTTACCCATGAGAACTTTTCAGGGCAACGAACAGTCCAAAGTTTCGCACAAGAAAAAAATACGGAACGAACGTTTTTAGCGATGACAAAAGAAATGATGGATGCATTTTTACATGCGGTCCGTTTAAATGATTTATTTTGGCCGTTCGTTGAATTATCATGGGGCGTTGGTATAAGTGTAGTATTTGGTGTTGGAGCATATTTAGTAAATGATGGTTCTATGCAAATCGGCACACTGATCGCCTTCTCTCTGTATATTGGAATGTTTTGGCGACCGATAATGAATTTGACGAATTTTTACAATGTACTCATTACGAACTTTTCAGCAGCAGACCGTATTTTTGATATTTTAGAAGTTCAACCAGATATGGCGCAAGGGGAAATGTTACCGGCAATGAGCAACATTACAGGTGAGGTAACATTTGAAGATGTCACGTTTTGTTATGACGAGAAGAAAAAAGTATTAGACGGTGTTTCATTTCACATTCCTGCCGGCAGTAAAGTCGCGCTTGTTGGACCTACAGGCGCTGGAAAAACGACGATTATCAGTTTGCTCAGTCGATTTTATGATCCAACACATGGCGTGGTGAAAGTAGATGGCATCGATGTAAAAAATGTTATGCTAGAATCGTATCGTGAACAGCTAGGCATTATGTTGCAAGATAGTTTTCTCTTTTCGGGAACAGTAATGGAGAACATTCGATACGGAAAACTAGGGGCGAGTGATGAGGAAGTAATTGAAGCTGCAAAAGCGGTGTGTGCGCATGAATTTATTATGGGGTTGCCACAAGGCTATGCATCGGATGTGAATGAGCGAGGAACTGTTTTAAGTCTCGGACAACGCCAACTGCTTTCGTTTGCACGTGCGCTGTTAGCAAATCCGCGTATACTCATTTTAGACGAAGCTACGTCGAATATTGATACGCATACAGAGCGTCTTGTACAACAAGGTATTCAGAAGCTATTGAGCGGTCGGACATCGTTCGTGATCGCACACCGTCTGTCGACCATTACGGATTGTGACATTATCATGGTCGTAAACAACGGAAAAATTACGGATTCAGGAACACATGAAACGTTAATTCAAAAGCAAGGATTATATCGAGATTTGTGTGAAGCGCAGTACCGCTTTTTACACGAAGGTGCATAGAAAGAAAAAGCCCGAAAAATTAGAGTGACTTCGTAAGGAAGATGCCCTAATTTCTCGGGTATTTTTAGTAGTAGAATGTATCGTTTTTTCGTAAAAGAAGCGGCGTAAGGAGAAAGCCGGTTACGAGTCCGCCTAAGTGACCGGCAATACTCACGTTTGAAAAGATAAATGTCGTAACAACATTTAAAAGAACGAACGTAATAATGAGCTGACGGTCGCTCGGATGGAGCATATTGTTACGCATGAAAATACAATTTAGATACATTCCCATAAGAGCATAAAGCGCACCACTTAAACCAATTGTAGGAATGATTGGGTCTGCTGAAGTAAAGTACACCATTAATCCTGAACCTAGCAGTGAAAGGAAGATAAATGCTGAAAAACGAACGGAACCGAGCATTTTTTCAACGGGACGAGCAAAAATGATTAAGAAAAACATATTCATTAAAATATGTGAAAAATCCACATGAATGAATCCGTGCGTGACTAGTCGCCACCATTCACCGTTTGCAACGAACAACGGAATAAGGCTACCATTAAAAACGATATCTCCGCCGAGTTGTGGAAAAAGCTGAATGAATATATGAAGTAGAATGCTAATGAATGCGATAAGTGTTGTAATCGGGTGTTTTTTTATAAAACTACGCCAATCTTCATAAACTAAAAACATAGAAACCTCCAATAAGTTTTATAAAATCAAGTATAACATAGAAACTATGGGTATTTCTAGAAAGAGAAAGGCACGGATATTTCTAGTACAATAGAAATATCCATGCCTATTGAATTAAAATAAGAAATGTGCGATACAAGCGATAATCGGTAAACTGATTAGTGTTCGCAAAATGAAGATATAAAATAAGTCTTTAAATTTTAATGGTATTTTTGATCCGAGTAACAGCGCGCCGACCTCAGATAAGTAAATCAATTGCGTGACCGATACGCACGCTACGACAAAGCGTGTCATTTCACTTTCGATTGATGCTGCCATAATTGATGGAAGTAACATATCAGCAAAGCCTGCTGTCAGTGTTTGTGAGGCAGCAAGAGCCTCGGGAATGCCAAGTAACATGAGAATTGGCAAGAATGGCAATCCTAAGATTTTAAAAACAGGCGTATACTCAGCGATAATTAAGGCAATTGTACCGATTGCCATAACGATTGGAACGACAGCAATCCACATATCAAGTACATTTTTACAGCCATTGACAACAATAGTCGAAAGTACTGTTTCATTTTTTGCTTTATCAAGCGCACGGTTCCAGCCTACTTTCCATAACGATTGGTTCGCATCAATCTGTTCAGTTGCTACATTTCTAGGTGTTCCGTCATAATAAACATCAGGAATTCGTGATAATGGCGGTAGTTTTGGTAAAATAAGTGCGATTAAGAATGTTGCTACACAAACACTAAAATAAAAAGGTAAAAACATATGAGCAAGTCCAACAGTGTCGATAACGACAAGACTAAACGTAATCGATACTAATGAAAAAGTCGTACCGATGACAGCCGCTTCACGCCTTGTGTAAAAGCCTTCTTCATATTGTTTACTCGTTAGTAACACACCGATTGTGCCATCACCTAGCCAAGAAGCGATACAATCAACGGCCGAACGTCCCGGTAAGTTAAAGATAGGACGCATTACTTTAATTAATAGCGTACCGATAAATTCAAGCAAACCGAAATTAAGTAATAAAGGTAAAAAGAGACCAGCAAAGAGAAAAACCGAAAATAAAATGGGAAGTAATCCTTCGAAAATCATGCTTCCGGTGTTGTCAGATGTGATAAATGAAGGTCCAACTTCGAAATACGTACAAGAGATAAAGAGAACAGCAAGTCCTCGAATTGTAAACCACACGGCGTTCACAGAAAAAAGTTGTGTGAAAAAGGATTGTTTAGAATAACCATTTTTCTGTAATAACTTTAAAATGACTGCACCGATAAAGGAAATGTACGTTATTATGAGTAGAATTAAGGGAATGTGTGCCACTAAATTCTCTTGTAGTGCTTTTGACAGTTTAGCAACAGTAATGGTTACTTGACCTTGGCTGTCGGTGAGAGGAATCATAAATAAGTAAATTCCTATTCCGGATAAAACAATAAATTTTATGGCATCTAAAAATCTAGAGGATTTTGATGTTTGAATCGACATGGTATGAAAAACTCCTCGCTAAATATTATATCTATAAATCATTTATAATTATGCAATGTTATATTATAATAATACGTTACGAATAGCAAGGACAAAAAAATAGAGATATAAAAATTTATTTTATGAAAAAGAAGGATTTTAGCGATGCGTGTCGTATATAGTAAATGAAATAACTAAACGTGTTTCATTTCGAACGGAGTCTGACGAAATCGTTAACAGTGTAGAAAAGGTATGAAGAGGGGTCATCGAGATGCAAGACGAATTACTACTTATTGGCGAAGTTTCACGGAGAACTGGCCTAAGTGTGCAAGCCATTCGTTTTTATGAACAGAAAGGACTTATTTATCCAGATTACATCGCTGAGGGAACGGGCTATCGTTATTTTACAGTGAAAACACTAAGCAAATTTGCAATGATTGCGAGTTTACGACAGTTTGAGTGTTCTTTAAGTGAGATTAAAGAAATCATTGAAATTGAGACGGAAGAACGAATGCTTGAAATTTTTTCTAAAAAAATACAAGATACAAACGAGTTAATTGGAAAATTACATAAAACGATTCACTTTATCCAAAGTAGAAAAAATCATTTAGAAGAGTTTATTCAAAAACGAGATCAATATATAACGAATGAAATTTGTATTAAAGAGACAAAAGGTGTATGGGTATCAAGTCATCGACAGAAAGAAGAATTATCGATGGAAAAATTCACATTACATTTCAATAAACTGAATCAAGAAATTATTAAAAAAAATGCAACAAGAGATGGGCATATGTTCGTTATTTTTCATGAAGACCGAACAGGAAATCCAGGTGTGGCATTGGATGTGGAATTTTGTATTCCACTCATTTGGACAGAGAAACATGCGCATATGTTAAAATGGATTCCCAGTGTAACCGTCTTAGCAGGGAGTACAGATGTACTTTTAGAAAGTCGATATGTCGTTCGAGATATACGTGAATGGATGGCGCTAAAAGGGATTGAACAATCCGGACCGGTACGTGAAGTATATGAGATGGATTATTTTCACTTGGCCGTAACCAAAAAGTTCTACATCGAATCACAAGTTCCGATAAAAAAATAAATACCTCTTGACTCTATAGTAGCTATAGGGTTTATCGTATAGTTAAGAAGAGTGTAAAGGGGTGTACATGAATGCAAGTTGTTATCGGAAGTAATGCCATTGGGATGAATGTTCTTGAAGTGTGTTTACACAAAGGTCTTCCCGTTCGTATTGTAAATAATAATGAAACAATCATGCATCCAAATAGCGAGCAAATAGATGTAGTGAATGTTGATTATTTTAACAAGGCACAAATAAAAAATGCCCTCCGCGGAGCCAAAGTAGTATATCAATGTTTGTTTCCTGGTGAAGGATTAGATCAAGAAAAATATTTAGAATTAACAGAACTTTTTATTTCTGTTATTACAGAAGTGAAAGTTCCTGTCGTCGTCGTTGATGATTTAAACATATATGGCTTTGTAAATGGTCCGCTAGACGAAACGTTACCTTATAAAAGTTCGACAACAAGAGGTGACGTGAGTAGGAGGGCAGCGAATTTATATCACGCAGCAGAAGCTCGAAAAGAAATAGAAGTTGCTTTTGTTCGAACATCAAACATGTTTGGGCCTTATGTCAATGCATCGCCAATTGGAGAAAAAGTTTTTGGAGCATTGCTGAGTGGACGTACTGTTCATTTTCCAGGAGACGCTGACCAAACACATACGTTTACATACATTGAGGATTTGGCGTCAACAATGGTAGCGGTCGGAAATCGAACAGACGCTTTCGGTCAGGCTTGGCTCGTACCAAATGACGAAGCATTATCTGCGCGCCAATTTTTCGAACGTGTGGCAAAATATACGAAAATCAAACCAAGAGTTTCCGTTCACGGCAAACATTACTATCACTTAGCTGGTTTTCTAATAAAAGATATAAAAGACCAAATGGACTGGTACTATCAATTTGAAGTGCCTCGCTATGTGAAAGACGATAAAGCACGGAGACGTCTAAGTATTTCACAGACACCACTAGACTTCGCAATCGAAAAAACAATAAAATGGTATCAAGAGAAATCAAACTAAGGATCATTAAAAAGTAAATCCACAGTGCATCTACTGTGGATTTATTCATTTTACTAAAACTTTTCGCACCATCTTAACGTCATAGTATACAATAGGATGTGCAACGTAAATTCAAAGGAGGACTTGTAGTGATATTCACGAAAAAGGTCGATGAGGAACAGTTTTTTTTGTTTCTTGAGCAAAATCGCGAACGCTTTTATCGTGTTGCCTACAGCTATACCAAAAACCGCGAAGATGCATTGGACGTTCTACAAGAAAGCATCTGCAAGGCGATAGTAGGCATACATACGTTGAAACATCCGAATTATATGAAAACGTGGTTTTATCGAATATTAATCAACCAATCTATTGATTTTATTCGTAAGCATAAACGAGTGAATGTAGTAGAAGAAGAAGTGCTTCACTTTCTGCAGGAACCTGTTTCAATGAATGAGGACTTGCGTATTGATTTAGAAAGTGCGTTTGCAGTATTAGATGAGAAACAAAAAGCCGTTGTTATTCTCCGTTTTTTTGAAGATATGAAAATTGAGGACATTGCGACGGTATTAGAATGTAATACGAATACTGTAAAAACAAGATTATATAATGCGCTAAAAAAGCTAAGAATCAAAATGGAGGGTGATATGTAGTGAGTAAACAAATTCAACAGTTAAAACAACAGTACGAACAACAACCCGTTCCAGACAATTTAAACGAAGTGACGCAAAAAGCACTCCTTCGAGGAATGCAAGTTGCTAAACAAAAACAAAAAATTTGGAAGCGTTGGACTGCAGTAACAGCAACGATAGCAACTGCTGCATGTGCGAGTGTGTTACTCTTTGTAAATCCTGTTCTTTACGATAGCGTTACACAGTCTAAAGTACTAAAACCGATTGCGGAAGGGCTTACATTAGGAAAGTTGCAGTCGACTGCAAATTTTGCAAATGAATTAGCACCTGTACCACAAGCAGAAGGATATACACTTCAATCAGAAAACAAAGCAACGCAGCGCGAAATGCCGTCAAATGAAAGTCCGAGCATGAAAGATGAACTCCGTACGGCTTCAGGTATAAATGAAAATGTAGAAGTGCATGTGAGTGAAAAAACAGTCTCCATCAAAGTTGTAACACCAGATGTTGTTCCTACGACATCGAGTAGTGAGGTTCAAAACATCTATACAATCGATGTAGCGTCAGAACGAATACTCACATTATCAGACATCTTTAACGAGAAAACAGAGTATGTTACGATTCTAAACGAAGTAGTAAAATCATCGCTAGTCCTAAATGATACGGAAAAATACACACTATTAGACACCCAACCGTTCTACTTTAACGAAAACAATGACCTCGTACTTCTCATTGATATTGTTTCATCAGAGAATTCCTGGATTCGTTCAGAAGACGTCGTTGTCCAACAAAAAGAAATAAATGATCTTTTAAGAAAAAAATATGTGAAGAACTAAAACTTTTCTGATTGCGTGTACGTCTAAAATACAGTGAGACATCTGAAGGAGAGAGCAGATGTCTCACAAAACGTAACGGAAGCATGTATATTATATAGAGTATTACAATGTGCGCTCATTTTGCCGCAATCT
>JBOFGC010000508.1:0-3330 GCA_051648945.1 Bacilli bacterium | reverse complement strand
TTACGTCAAATAATTTGAACTACCCACCACTTAATTTTCTCACGAAAATTTGAAGTGGGGTGTTCTGGGCGATTCGTCATCCTTATATTCGTAATACATCTTACTTAAGATTTGAACTATCTACTGCTAAATTTTTCTAACGAAAATCTGAAGTGTGGGGTGTCTGGGGGTATTGAATCTTTAACTCTTAACAAAAATATTATTCATTTCAAAAAAAAAGCGGTCCCCATTGTCAATCTCTCGACAACGGCGACCGCTTTTCTTTTTGTTTCTTATGAACGAACTGTCGCTTGCACGCCTGCTTCTACTGCAGCAAGAATTTTTGAATGAACAGCTGTTACATCTTCTTCTGTAAGTGTACGTTCGTTATCACGGTATACAAGTGTGAAGGCAATGGATTTCTTCCCTTCAGGTAAACGGTCTCCTGCATACAAATCAAAGATACGTACGTCTTTCAATAGTTTCGACGCTGTCTGTTCAACGATTGCTTGAATTTGACCTGCTGAAACAGTTGTATCTACTACCCATGCAACGTCACGCGTTACTTCTGGGAAACGTGGAATTGCTTCATATTGTACGCCAGTACTGCCAATGCTAGACAGTTGCGTCAAGTTGAATTCAAATACATACGTTTCTTTTACGCCAAACTCTTTTGCAACGTTCGGATGCACTGCACCAACAAAACCAACAACATTGCCGTCAACGAGTACTTCTGCTGTACGTCCTGGATGTAAATCCGTTTTTTGTGCTTGTTTCCACTCGACTTTATACATTCCTAGTGAAGTGAAAAGACCATCGATGATTCCTTTCACAACGAAGAAATCAACAACGCGCTTTTCGCCTTGCCAAGGGTGAGCAAAATACGTACCACTAAGTGCACCCGCTAGACGTAATTCTTCTGTCGGTAATCCATCTTCTTTTTTCGCTAAAAAGACATTCGCCATTTCGAAAAGACATACATCTTCTTCTTTACGATTTTGATTGTAGCTCACACATTCTAGTAAATGTGGAACGAGCGATTGACGTAACACCGCACGCATTTCACTCATCGGCATAGAAAGTGCTGTTTGTGTCGTTGCGTCATTGTTAGTGAAACGACTTGCCCATTCTTGACGCGTTAATGAGTACGTTACAGCTTCGTAAATCCCTGCACCTTCTAAGTATGAACGTACGTTACGTTTCATTTGTTGAAGTGGTGATAAACGACCTGCTACAGCTGGTCCTGTAGGTAACGTTGTCGGAATGTTATCATAGCCATACATACGACCAATTTCTTCTACTAAGTCTTCGAAAATTGTAATGTCTGGGCGACGCGTTGGTACTGTAACGACGAAGTTCTCGCCTTCACATTGCGTTGAAAAACCAAGACGTGTGAAGATTTGTTGCATTTCTTCAGTTGAAATTGACGTACCTAAACGGTTATTAATAGCACTGCTGCTCACTTCAAGTGTAACAGGTGAAGGCAATGTATTTTCTACCGCAACTGGTGTTCCAACAACTTGTGCATCAGCAAGTTCGACTAATAACTGTAGTGCACGTTGCATCGCAAGCGCTGTACGCTCTGGTGCAATACCTTTTTCAAAACGATTCGATGACTCTGAACGAAGCGCTAAACGACGTGATGTTTTACGTACAGAATGGCTTGCAAAGTACGCACTTTCAAGGATAATGCGCGTGCTGTCATTGCGCACTTCGCTTTCTTTGCCACCCATAACACCTGCAATGGCGTGTACTTTAGAGCCGTTTGTAATTACAAGTTCATCGTTTTCAAGCGTACGTTCTACGCCATCAAGTGTTTCAATTGTTTCGCCAGCTTCTGCAAGACGAACAACGATGTTCGTTCCACCAAAACGTTCTACATCAAACGCATGCATCGGTTGACCATATTCTAATAGTACAAAGTTTGTAATGTCGACTACGTTGTTTAACGGACGGATACCTGCACGCATAAGACGTGCTTGTAACCATAATGGCGAAGGTTTTACTGTTACACCTTCAACAACAGCACCGAT
Source organism: Bacilli bacterium (assembly GCA_051648945.1). Lineage (GTDB taxonomy): Bacteria > Bacillota > Bacilli > JBOFGC01 > JBOFGC01 > JBOFGC01. Next base: position 1,318 of record JBOFGC010000508.1, on the reverse strand, counting down.
ATAGAGCGGATTATGGTCCGCTGCATCTACAACAATCGATAATTCTTTGCTTTGCGTTTCTACGTTCACTTCTGGAAGTTTTACTTCTGTACCTAAAATCGCAGCCACTTCGTACGCAACACCGATCATAGAAAGTGCGTCCGCACGGTTTGGTGTGATTGATAATTCAAGAACAGGCGCATTTGTTGCAATCAATTCAGCAACAGAAGTTCCTACTTCAACATTCGCGTCTGTAGGAACAATGAAAATGCCTTCGCTGTATGCTTTTGGCACAACTTTTCCTTCAAAGCCTAATTCTTGTAACGAACAAATCATTCCTTCTGACACTTGGCCACGAAGTTTTGCTTTTTTTATTTTAAAATTGCCAGGAAGTACTGTACCAACTGTCGCAACAAATACTTTTACATCGGCACGAATGTTGCTTGCTCCACAAACGATTTGAACTACCTCATTCGGACGTACTTCAACTTGACATACACTTAATTTATCAGCTTCTGGATGCTTTACACATTCTTTTACATACCCAACGACAACGCCTGGGTCTGTTACGAGTGTTTCCACTCCTTCTACTTCAATTCCCGCACGTGTAATGCGTTCTGCTAACTCTTCAGGTGTTAATGATGACACATCTACATATTGACTTAACCAATTATAATTTACTAACATACTCTGTTGTCTCCCTCCTTACTTCACACCAAATTGTTTTAGAAAACGTAAATCATTTGTATAGAAGTTACGAATATCTTCTACGCCGTATTTTAACATCGCAATACGCTCTGGACCCATACCGAATGCAAAACCTGAGTAGCGTTTTGAATCGTATCCTGCCATTTCAAGAACGTTTGGATGCACCATTCCCGCTCCTAAAATTTCAATCCAACCTGTGCCTTTACATACGTTACAGCCTTTGCCGTTACAAATCATACACGAGATATCCATCTCTACACTTGGCTCTGTGAATGGGAAAAAGCTTGGACGTAAACGAATTTCACGCGCTTCACCAAACATATGTTTTGCAAACGTTTGAAGCGTTCCTTTAAGGTCGCTCATTGTGATGTTCTCACCAATGACAAGACCTTCAATTTGCATAAATTGATGTGAATGTGTCGCATCATCATCATCGCGACGATACACTTTACCTGGACAAATAATTTTTATCGGTCCTTTTTCTACATTCGCTTCCATCGTACGTGCCTGAACTGGCGATGTATGCGTACGCATTAACGTTTCTTCTGTAATATAGAAACTATCTTGCATGTCGCGCGCTGGATGTCCCTTTGGTAAGTTTAACGCTTCGAAATTATAATAATCACGCTCT
>JBOFGC010000507.1:0-2483 GCA_051648945.1 Bacilli bacterium | reverse complement strand
CATGAAATAATTTCGCCACCGTTGTTTGTAAGGATGTAAGAGTCATGATGATCAAGTTGTAGCGGTTGTACAAGTTGTTGCATAGCAAAAGCCGGTCGGCCAGATGCGAGAACAACGTGTTTTCCGTTTTCTTGCGCTTCTATAAGCGCTTGGATCGTATCTTCGGAAACGGTCCAATCGTCACGTAGAAGCGTATCGTCTAAATCAAGAACAATCATTTCATAAGTCGTCATTATGTAACCTCTTAGTTGTTGAATTTTATTTTTGGTAAAATACGTGAATTCGGAACGGTAGATGTACGTGTCCAAGTGTCTTCGTTTTCAGGGTCATAGGCTTCGAACCAGGCGATTACCTCACGTGTAATCGGCGTTGGAGTACTCGCGCCAGATGTTACGGCAACGGTTTGCACACCTTCTAACCACTCCAGTTGAATATCCTCAACATTACTTACACGGTATGAAGTTGTCCCAGCAATCTCTTCGCTTACCTGTGCGAGACGATTGCTATTATTGCTTTTTGGATCGCCAACAACGATTGTTAAGTCGGCAGCACCTGCTTGCTCTGCGACAGCTTCTTGACGAATTTGTGTTGCTAGGCATATTTCTTTATGAAATTCTGCATGTGGAAAACGCGTGAGAATGGCGTCCATAATCGCTTTTACATCCCATTGACTCATCGTCGTTTGGTTTGTTACGAGAATGGCATCACTTGTAATTGAAAGTGCCGCAATTTCCTCTTCTTTTTCAATAAGGTGGACGAGCTTTGGGTTGATTCCGACTGCGCCTTCAGGTTCAGGATGTCCTTTTTTACCGATATAAATCACTTCGTAACCAAGAGCAAGTTTATCGCGAATTAAATCATGCGTCACCGTCACGTCGGGGCATGTTGCATCGATGGTATGTAACCCTTTTTGGATGGCACGTGTTTTTACTTCGGGGCTTACGCCATGTGCAGTGAAAATAACAGTACCATGCTGTATTTGTTCTAAAATACTTAACCGATTCGGTCCGTCAAGTGTAATGATTCCTTCTTCTTCAAATGCATTTGTCACATGTTGGTTGTGAACGATATTTCCTAATATGTAAATGGGGCGTGGAACGTTAGGGTCTTGCGCTGCGGTGCGTGCGATGACCATTGCATCAACAACACCATAACAGTAGCCGCGAGGACTAATTTTTAAAACCTTCATGTAGCAACCACCTTTCATCTTAAATGTCATACTCTACTGTATTGTACATGGAAAAATTAACCCATTCAATAGAAAGTGCTTGGAAAGAACGTCTCGTAATGATGACTACAAAAAAGGAACTATCAAATAATAAGGATAGTTCCTAAAAGAATAAACGTGCACCACTATTGTTTTTTTGAGGGCGATATGTGCCCGGTTTCGGCGTTGGTTCAGCGAATGGTGAAATTGTCGGATTCTGTTCAAATGTTGTAGAGGTCGGGTTTGGCGCTGGTTTTGGGTCCGTATCTTTTTTTGTAAACCCTTCGATAAAACGTAACGCGCTGGGCAAACCTTGTGTGAGTTGTGTGCCGTATTTTTGAATGACAGGAAGTGCATTTTCAGCCGCTTTTGAGTACTTACTCACGTTGCCTATTATATCTGTGATGCCTTCAGGTGTTGTCACCCAGTCAGTGATAGAGCGTTCTGAAGCGGTTTTTGGTGCTTTCTTTTCGTCGTCTTCAGGGCGTCTACGTTTGCGTCCGACTTCTTCTTTCGTTACGGGTGAAGCGTAGGTTGAGCGTGTTGGTTGATTTGGTTTTGGTGCTTTTTTTTCAGTCGGTGAAAAAAAGCGTGCGAAGCCTCTTTGAGCGGCAGCAAGCTCAGCTACAGGTGGTTCGGGTCGAGTAGGAGATGTGCGCATTGAATAAGGCTGTGAATAGAATTGATTTGGGGGCGGATACTGTGGATATGGCATTTGTCCGTATGAAATGTTATGATATTGAGAAGACTGTTGACCGACATTATTGTTGGGAAGTATTTGCCAATTTTCGGTTGGCATACTATAATTTTGTGGATAGTTTTTATTTTGATACATAGAATGCACCTCCGAATCTACGTTTGCTTGTAGTATTGTATGCAAGTTTAGCGGATGGGTGCATGCCATCATGTACAAAGAAGGGAAGTTGCAAAATCGTGTTTCAAACATTTAATTTACCAAAGTACCTAGAGAATGCCGTTTCGGATTTAGGATTTTATAAACCGACTGATATTCAGACTGAAGTTATTCCAAGAGCGTTAAAAGGGGAAAGCATTGTTGGTCAATCACAAACAGGAACAGGGAAAACACATGCGTTTCTTTTACCTATGTTTGCGAAAATGGACCCCTCGCAAAAACACACACAGGCAATCATTACCGTGCCAACACGCGAACTTGTTCGCCAAATTTATACACAAGCTATTCAATTAGCGGAGCATTATGAAGGCGAGAACAAATTTGTAATTCGTCAAATCGTTGGGGGAACTGACCGTCAGCGTG
>JBOFGC010000506.1:0-3820 GCA_051648945.1 Bacilli bacterium | reverse complement strand
CATTGTTCCATCAAAGATACGTTTCCTTTTACTTGATTAAGAAAATGTGATGTTAAATATTTTCCTGTCTGGTCTCCACCAATATGAAGAATTCGAGCCGCTGAATGCGCGCCTTCTAAACCTAACGCAATCTCTCCATCTTCTGTTTTATCAAAACAGACCCCTTCTTGAATAAGGTATTTAACACTTTTTTGTCCGAGTGCTACAAATCGCTCTACAACGGCTTTGTCGTTTGTATAACAACCTGCAGACATCGTATCCTCGCAATGTGCTGCTATTGAATCAGATGGGTGCACGACTGCTGCTACACCGCCTTGAGCTAAGTACGAATGGGCTTCTTTTGATTTTCCTTTTGTTAATACTGTTACGTTACATTCACTTTGTAAATGGCGTGCAACAACGAGAGCAGCTAAACCACTACCTACAATAATTACTTCTTTTTTCTTCGGCATACTAAACTCTCCATTTTTTAATTTCTTGACACCTATCTTTACATAATTTTAAACTATTAGCAAGATGAAATTAGAAAATTTAGAACAGTGAAACCAAAGAGGTAGATTATGTATTTTTTTGACTATGCAAGTACATCACCTGTAAGTGAGCAAACGTTACAAATTTTTTGTTCGATGCAAAACCGATTTTTTGGAAATAGCGGTAGCCTTCATGATGCCGGAACATCATCAATGCATGCGCTTACACAAAGTCGAAAATGGTGGGCAAATATGTGGAATTGTGATGCTGAGGATATTATTTTCACAAGCAGTGGAACCGAATCGAACATGTTAGCAATCGAAACGCATTTGCTTCAAACTACAAAAAAAACCATGTTAACTACTGCTACCGCTCATGCAAGTGTAGGTTATGGTTGTTACAAAGCTCAGCAAAATGGTTATATAATAGAAACAATTCCAATTGAAGCAGATGGTTTACTTTCACAAACTACTCTTTTATCTGCTCTCCATGAAGATGTGGCTCTTGTCGTCTTAACGTACGTCAATAGTGATATCGGGATTGTAGAAGACATTTCTACTTGTATTTCTACAATAAAATCTGCTTATCCTAGAATTGCTGTACACGTCGATTGTGTGCAAGCCTTTGGTAAATTTGATGTGCAACCAATCGTTGCAATTGCCGATAGCGTCAGTGTGAGTGCGCATAAGTGGGGCTGTCCAAAAGGCGTTGGCGTTTTATATTTAGACCGAAACAAACCAAAACAATCGCCAACACCTAGCGCGACACATGAATTTAGTTATCGACCAGGGACGGTAAATGTTCCGCTTATTGTTACAGCAACGCAAACAGCAAACGATTATCATAACAGTCATCCAACAAGGCACAAGCAATTGTGGGAACTTAAACAGTTTTGTATCGACGAAATCGCGAATCATCAGTTACCTTACACTGTTCTTCATCCGAACGAAGAAAGCGCTCCTCATATTCTCGCACTTATGAGCGATCACGTTGAAGGACAGTGGCTTATGTTGGAATTAAATCGACGGGGATTTTGTGTGTCTGTTGGCAGTGCATGTACAGTCGGAAAACAAGAAGCGAATCCTACATTACTTGCACTTGGCTATAGCGCCGATGAAGCAAGACGTTATATTCGGATTTCTTTTGGCGATGATCACAGTCTTCAAATTGTTGAAAAATTACTAGCTGCACTCCAAGAAATTGCTCTGCATACTGCAACTTTCCACAAAAAATAGACAAAAAGAAGGTAGTATTTCCTAAGAAATACTACCTTCTTCTCCACGTTAAGCTTTTTTTATCAAGGAGCTTTCCAACCTGAATGACCTACTACACGTAGTAGGTCGCGCTCAACCTTTTACAAAGGGAGCAAGGCTCATCACATCTATTGCATTATACCGTGAATCACTAATTTTAACAAGCTTTTTCTATTCTTCGATAACAATTCGTTTCATAATGTCGCCGTTACGCATTTTGCGAGCTAAGTCTAAGCCTTCTGTTACTTTTCCGAATACTGTATGTACACCATCTAAATGTGGTTGTGGATCATGTACGATGAAAAATTGGCTTGAACCTGTGTCACGACCTGCATGTGCCATAGATAATGAACCACTCACATGTTTATGTGGGTTTCCAGCTGTTTCACATGGAATCGTTTTCTTCGATGAACCTGTTCCGTTTCCGATTGGGCAGCCACCTTGTGATACGAAACCTGGAATTACACGGTGAAACGTTAAACCATCATAAAAACCTGATTTTGCAAGGTTTACAAAGTTTTCTACTGTAATTGGTGCTTCATTTGGGTAAAGTTCAAACGTGATGTTCTCACCTGTTGCTAATTCGATAAATCCTTTTGTCATAATAAACACTCCTTCTTATTTAGAAATACTTTCTTATTTTAGTCGAAATGGGTATTACATTACAACCTAAATACATTTTTCTATGAAAATAAGTGGGATTCGCGTATCTTTGTGCGGAGCTTGGGGTACTACGTCAGGCAACTCCGCGTCCTGCGGGGCGGTCGTGAGCCTCCTCGGCGAAAACCCGCGCCTGTGGGGTCTCACGGTTCCGCCTGATTCCGCGGGAGTCTCCGTTGCCTGTCTCCGTACCCTTCATCGAAGTGTTGATGGTCGCGTTAAAACCTTTTCATCATTGGGTTGTGAAAAAGGGCTACGCTCGCTTTCATGTGTATGTTCTTTGAAAAAGCCCATTTAGGACGCGAGTGGTAGTTTGGAGTATGTGTGCGCTACCACTTTGTCGAAGGAGGAGCACGCGTTCCCAATTTTCATCCACAGGTTGTGAAAACTCTGTACTTTTATGGACATGTTCTTTGAAAATTTCTATTATTTGGTCGCGGGTGCTTGTTTTGTATTTGGATTGATAAAAAAAGTGCGCAGTCTTTTCGACTGGCACTTTTTTATTTTATCGTTTGGAGCGATTGTTTTGGTAAGGGGCAGTCGTTGAGAATGAGCTGGTCTAAAGTTTCTCTTTTGACGACGATATAGCTTTCTCCTTCTTCGACGAATACTACCGCCGGACGTGCGATGCGGTTGTAGTTTGAGCTCATGGAGTAGTTGTATGCACCTGTGCTGAATACTGCGAGTGTGTCATTTGGCTTTGATTTTGGAAGTGTTGTGTCCCAAATGAGCATGTCGCCGCTTTCACAACATTTTCCTGCTATACTTACTGTTTCTGTTGCTTCTTCGTTCATGCGGTTTGCGAGTGCACACATATATTCTGCTTCGTAAAGCGCTGGTCGAATGTTGTCGGTCATTCCACCGTCTACACTTACATACGTACGAATTCCAGGTATTTCTTTTCGAGCGCCAACTGTGTAGAGCGTTGTCCCTGCTTCGCCTACGATGCTTCGGCCTGGTTCTGTCCAGATGGCTGGAAGTGGGTAATCATTTTCTTCACAACTATTTTTCATTGTCGTAACAATTGTCTTTACATATTCACCAAGTGGTAGAGGATTGTCAGTTTCAATATAACGGATACCAAAACCTCCACCAACATTGAATACGGTAGCTACAAAGCCGAGTTCGTCACGCCACTTTGCTAGCTGTTGAACTACTTTTTGAATGGCAACTTGAAAGCCTGTTGTTTCAAAAATCTGCGATCCGATATGGACATGTACGCCGAGAACATTCAGATTTTGCATGAGCATTGTCGCTGCAACTGCTTTTTTTGCATCGCCATTTCCTAAGTCAAATCCGAATTTCGAATCTTCATTACCTGTTAAAATGTACTCGTGCGTATGCGCTTCGATTCCAGGGCTTAGACGTAATAGTACATTAATTTGTTTGCTGCGGTCTTTTCCTAGTTGTTGTAAGCGTTCAAGCTCTAACCAGCT
>JBOFGC010000505.1:0-1591 GCA_051648945.1 Bacilli bacterium | reverse complement strand
CCCCCACGACTGCCAAGATTGTAGGAATATACTTATTCGGAACGAAATCTAAACTAGTTTTAATAATATAACCAACTACTAAGCACGCTGTTACGATAAGCAGCGAGAAATATTCTAACAATACTGTTAAATCCATCATGGTGGACCTCCTTTATAAGTAGTTTTGTATGCATTCAGGAACGTTGTTTAGGTGCTCCGTATCTAAATCTTTAATGCCTTGATACCAAACCTTAACAGTCGCCAAGAGTTCTTCGTCCGCCTCTTCAAATCCGATAGATACGTTAGACTTCCACATATCGAATGCTAGGAGAAGAGGTGATCTTTGCGAGCGTAGAAGTTCTACTACAGCGTTTTGCTTACGTGAGTTGTAATGTTCTTCGTTTAATTGAATCTCACCATCAACCTCGTGCAAATCTTCCCATTGAATATCTTCGTATTCATGTTCAAACAAAGCTAGAGCTGTTTCATTTGTTTCGCCATCAATAAAATCTAAATTGATTTTATTGAACGTTTCATTCGGAAAGTTTACATTGAATAAATATCTCATAATTACACCCCAAAACTTCCCGATTGCCCTGTTAATTCATGCAATCTTATCATTTTTGCTTTATACGTTGCATTTCTGTTAGGTCGCATATTAAACATATGAAACCTTAAAAAACAATTCTTTTTCGTAGAGTCTACCGTAGCTGAACCATTGTTATCAGTAAAAAACACCGCACAATTAGACCAAAGACTTGTTTCATCTTGTACACTATTCGCATTACCGTTAAGACCCCTTGCGGAAATCAATTTAAAATCTGCTCTAACAACGTACTTATTATTATAAATATGTGTTAGCGTTAGAATACCAATAAGGTGACCTCTATAAAAAGGTTCATCGGCGATGCTTGCTTCTATCACAACCAAAAATTGGTTTAAGTTCAAATTTCCTATTTCGGTGCTACTATTCGTTAGTTGAAAATCACACACCGTTGAAAAAGGTTGTCCACTCACAGGACCAATTGCCGGTGTGGCGACGTTTTCGTATTCGTGAAAACCTCTATTTACTGCATGATTTACTGAAAGGCCGTTTAATTCCAGAACATCTTGTACGTTATAATATCCACTTGATGTTTTTGTCGCCAATACTGGCACTTTATTTCCGATGTTTACTTTCCCATTAAACACCACATCTTTACCAGTCGTGACCATTGCTGGGACGAGATCTGATTCGGCTAGTAGAGTTACCGAGGTCACCGAACTAATCAGCGTAAATTCCTCAAAAACAGATGCTGCGCGATTCCAGTCAGATCCTGCGAAACCTTCTAAGTGCATTCGGTAATACAAAGCATTGCTTGTATTCGATTGTACATCAATGTATATTGCCCCCCCGTTTGTAACTGCACGGATTTTTGAAAAATACTGGTCACCCCCTGGGGTTTCAACAATGTGAAACTTACCAGAGGCATTTTTACCAGTTCTCAATGTAGTAATATATAATTGTCTTGCCGCTTCTGATGTGGAACCGACAGAAATCTTTAGAGTTATTTCACAAGGATATACACCAGTTCCCATACTCGGAATTACAACAGTGGCGACTCTATACCAA
>JBOFGC010000504.1:0-2265 GCA_051648945.1 Bacilli bacterium | reverse complement strand
AACTCCAATCAATTACATTTTTATCATTATATCCTTAATTAGACTACCATACACTACCTATGTTGACAACGAGATGTTGCACCCCGTTAGTATAACCAAAAAAGCTGGACATCGCACTTTATTTAAGTAGCGTGTTCAGCTTTCAGTTTCATTCAAGTCCCACAAAACGTAACATATTCTCCATCACTTTTCGGGACTTTCGTGTATTGTTTATGCATTTCATTGTATTCAAAAGGTTTCTCAATCGCTTGAAGTAAGGCATGTACAAAGTCCAAATTCCCATTTGTTGCCGCTTTTAACGCTTGTTCTACATAATAATTTCTAGGTATAACATATGGATTTACGGCCTTCATTCGTTTTACGACCGACTCCAGAGATTGATTTTCTTCTGCTAATCGATTGCGCCAAGATGTTAACCAGTCTGAAGTTAATATCGACATATCCTGCTTCTCTTCAATAGACTGCGTTAAATGTACAAAAGTATTTGTAAAGTCTAATTGTTGGCTTTCCATGGTGAGAAATAAGGTATCAATTAACTCGCGGTCATCTTCACGCACCTTTTCCAAACCAATTTTTTCTCCCATAATTTGGAGCCAATACTCTTCATAACGTGGCCCATACGCTGCGATTGCTGCTTGCGCTATTTCTAGTGCCGTCTCCTCATCTTCGTGTAAAAATGGAAGAAGCGTTTCAGCAAAGCGGGCTAAATTCCAACCCGCAATGTACGGTTGATTGCCGTACGCATAACGGCCATTACGATCAATTGAACTAAAAACGGTATTTTTTGCATACGTATCAAGAAATGCACACGGTCCATAATCAATACTTTCGCCACTAATTGTCATGTTGTCCGTATTCATAACGCCGTGAACAAAACCAACACTTTGCCACTTGGTCAGCAGTTGTGCTTGTGCATCAATTACACCTTCTAGAAACAATAAATATTTATTTTCACAATCTTCTACGTGAGGATAGTGACGATGTATGGTGTAGTCTAAAAGCGCTTTTCGTTCTTCTAATGTTCGCCATGCCGCAGCGAACTGAAATGTTCCAACCCGAATATGGCTTGCTGCAATACGTGTGAGTACCGCGCCAGGCACAATATCATTACGAAACAGTTCTTCTCCGGTAGCGACAACCGCTAAACTACGTGTGGAGGGGATACCAAGTGCATACATTGCTTCACTTATAATATACTCTCGCAACATCGGGCCAACAGCGGCTCGTCCATCTCCACCACGTGAATAACGCGTCAAACCCGCGCCCTTTAAAACAATATCAACACGCTCATTATTTTGTGTAATTTTTTCTCCCAATAAAATTGCTCGTCCATCACCAAGCATCGTAAAATGACCGTACTGATGTCCACCATACGCTTGTGCAATGGGTGTAGTTTCGGGAATTACTCTGTTCCCTGAAAACACTTCAATATTTTCTTCGCTTTGTAGCCATGTTGAATTAAGACCAAGCTGCTCCGCTAGTTTTTCATTTAAAAGAAGTAATGTCGGGTTTTCAACTTTGGTCGGTTTCACTTTTTCGTAGAACGTATTCGGTAAATCACAATAGGTTGATTCTAGATGCCAATTCATTGTTTTTTCTGTCATTATAGCAACCGCCTCTCATCTTTTTTAGTATATCCTTCTTCGATGAGAAACCCATATAAATACGCTCAAGAATTCCTACGCTTTCCAGAACTAAATAGAGAGAGTAGTACAATAATAACGAGAATAAAGACGCCAAAATAGAGTAAAAAACCAACAACCATTTTAGTGAAAACTATACCGATACTCAAACAAATACAACCTACTACGATCGCACCAATACATCCTGCGTCATGTATACAAAACATCTTTCGAATGAGAACATACAATAGCATTCCGAGTGCGGCACCAATTAAAATGAGAATTGTGTTCACCTCCTTTTTCTATCACTCTATTCAGACGCGCTCAAAAAAATCGCAAAAAAACATGAAGCATTCTATTTCGCTTCATGTTTTTTGTAATAGGGGTAAACATATCGTGAATATGGTCGCATTATCTTCACTTTTTACGCCGATTGTACCGTTATGTTTTTCAATGATTTCTTTCGTTATTGCAAGTCCTAATCCCGAACCACCGTTGTAGCGATTGCGTGATTTTTCAACACGATAAAATCGATTGAAAATATGCGGTATATCAACGACTGGTATCGGTTCACCGTAATTTTTCACTTGAATTTGCACGTAGTTTGTATACAACGCGAGTGTAATATGAACATCTGTTTGAT
>JBOFGC010000503.1:0-3238 GCA_051648945.1 Bacilli bacterium | reverse complement strand
TGAAGATCAACTGGATGCGCTTGAAGAACTTCTTCATAACGTTTACATTCTTCTTCTGGGCTTTCTGCTTTACCATTAGGTAAGTAGTTTGCTTTGAATGAAAGGTGGTTGAATAATACATCACCCATATAGTAATTATAAGAAGCTTCACTGTCTTTCCCTAAACCGATGTACTCATCTAAGTTTACTGTCGTTACGTGAGCTGTGTTTGGTTTGTTTTGACGGAACAATTCGTATGTACCTTCTGGTGTTCCACCTGTAGCTAAACCTAATACGCAATTTTCATTTGCATTAATTACGCTAACCATTTTTTCGTACGCTTTTTGTGACATTTCTTGTTCGTTTTTAACAACTAAAACTTTCATCTGCGACACTCCCTCTAAACTGATTGTTATACTTAGATTAACACCATTGAACCTAGTTGTCTATACAATTCATTATCATAATAAAATATTTCTATCTTCAGAAATAAGTTAGCCAATTTCTTACTTTTCATGTACTAAAATAGATATACAGGCATCCCCATATGTTGGAAATACCTGTGCTGTTTTACTGCTTAATCGCACTTTGGATGAGTGTTTGAATCTCTCGAGAAAACTCACCAGTTTCTTTGTCCTTATACGCTTCATGCGCAATTGCTGGATGAATCGTAATTGTCAGATTGGCTGGTTTCACTCGTTTCTTGTTGCCCTCATAAATATAATATGATCCATCAATCGTTACAGGTAGAATCGCTCTCTCTGAGCCGTAACCAAGTTTTAACGCACCAGGTTTAAATTCCGCCATTTCTCCCGTTCGTGTGCGTGTACCTTCTGGAAAGATGACAAGATTTCGACCTTCCTTTAACTGACGAATACCTTGAATGATTGATTTTAACGATTGACGTCGATCGTTACGGTCCATGAAAATGCAGCCCATGAGCGTCATCCAGTTCCGCATGACAGGTATTTTCTCCATTTCAACCTTAGCGACAAAGCCTAACGGTTGACCAATATGTGATACAAGCAAAGGAATATCAAAGTCACTTTGATGATTACTCACGAGTAAAAAGGGTTCACTCGGAACATTTTCTAATCCTTGTACTGTCACACTTGCGCCATGTGCTTTTTCAACTGCATCAGCTAAAGGTTTGATCACTTCTTTATGTAATTTTTCATCGAAACTCTTTTGATCTAGTTCTGTTTGTAGTCGGCGGTATTTTTTCAAACGTGGCAGTGACAGGATTACTGTCGCAATACCAACGCCGAATGTATGAATGGTTCGTATCATGCGTTGTTGTCTTCCCTTCTTCTTAACAATACAAATTGCATCGGAAATTGATCATTTTCATTCTGAATTTTTTCTGTACATTCAATGCGTTTCCATTCGTTTTCATGTAACGTTGGGAAAAATGTGTCACATTGGAGCGTTGTCAGTACTTTCGTTACATACACTTCCGTCGCATAAGGCAATGCTTGTGCATAAATTGTCGCTCCACCGATAACGAAGAGTGGTTCACTTGCGTCCCATTGTTGTAAAAAGGAAACGAAATCGGAAACGACCTCAACACCTTCAATTTCGTTCATACTTCGGGAACAAACGATATTTCGGCGATTGGGGAGCGGCTTTCCAATCGAATCGTACGTTTCACGCCCCATTATAATTGTTTGTCCTACTGTCTTCTTTTTGAAAAATTGTAAGTCTGTTGGCAATCGCCATGGCAATGTGTTTTCAATTCCAATACCATTTTGCTCATCAGTTGCTACAATTAGTTTTATCATAAACAGCCCACCTTATTATACTGCTACTTCACCACTTATTTTCGGATGTGGATTGTAGTTTTCTATTTTCAAATCATCGACTGTAAAATCGAAAATCGATTGTTTTTCTTTATTTAACACGAGTGTCGGTAAAGTTCTTGGTTCACGTGACATTTGCTCTTTAATTTGGTCCACATGGTTACTATAAATATGAACATCCGCGCCACTATAGATAAGTTCGCCCACTTCTAAGCCACATTCATGTGCAATTAGATGCGTAAGTAATGCGTAAGATGCGATATTAAATGGCAGTCCGAGAAACACATCGTTCGAGCGCATATTAAACATACAACTTAATTTACCTTCATTCACATAAAATTGAAATGAATAATGACATGGTGGTAACTGTTGATATTGCAATTCAGAAGGACTCCACGCACTTACTAACAAGCGTCGTGAATCTGGATTTCGTTTAATTTCATCAATCACATATTGGATTTGGTCGTATGTTTGACCGTCTCGTCCTGTCCATTGACGCCATTGCTTTCCATAAACCCAACCCAAATCTCCAAACTGTTGGGCAAAATCGTCATCGGATAATACATTTGTAATGTACCGTTGCATTTGCGTTTCATAAACTTCTACAAAACCTTCTTCCGTTGCACGACGTACACCAAAATTGGTCATATCAGGTCCATCATACGCATCGGACTGTACCCATTTTTGAAAACCCCACTCATCCCATATATGATTGTTTTGTTTTAGTAGTGTTTTGACATTCGTATCGCCATGTAGAAACCACAACAATTCACTTGCGATCATACGAAATGGTACTCTTTTTGTTGTTAATAAAGGAAAGCCTTCTTGTAAGTTAAAACGTAATTGATAACCGAAAACACTTATTGTACCTGTTCCTGTTCGGTCACTTTTTACTGTTCCATTGTTTAAAATATACTCACACATTGTAAGGTATGTACGGTCTGCATTATTCAATGTTTATCATTCCTTTCGACATTTCTGTAGTATTATATCATAATTTGGAGGCTGTTTACGGAAAACTTGATGACATTTAGTTTTGATTTGGTTTGAATTTTCTGATAAAATAAATTTGAACAAAGGGGGTTTGTACGATGACAGAAATCGCTTTAGCTACAGTTTCAGTTTTTACGTTGATTTTTTTGACTTTTAGTTGTGTGACGGACCGTGTGAAGTAATGCGGGATGGTTTATAATGGTTGGTATTTGAGACTGCTGGGATTTATTCTGGTGGTTTTTTTCTGTGGAAATATTTGTGTTCTCGCGTATGTGTGTGCTGAACTGGGGTACTACGTCAGGCAACTCCGCGTCCTGTGGGGCGGCCGTGTGCCTCCTCGTCGCGGTAAAGCTGCTCCTGTGGGGTCACACGTTTCCGCCTGATTCCACGGGAGTCTCCGTTGCCTTTCTCCGTACCCTTCATCGAAGTGTTGATGGTCGCGTTAAAACCTTTTCATCCATGGGTTG
>JBOFGC010000502.1:0-2280 GCA_051648945.1 Bacilli bacterium | reverse complement strand
AAACGTCAGTTAGAGCTATTAAGTTCCATGAATTGTCACTACGGTCAAGGGTATTACATGTACCGTCCTCAAACTTTTGCGAAATTGCAAGAAATACTAAGCAACGAATATTCAAAAAAAGTATAAAAGTATCTCTGTGTATGCCATGTTGTGGTGTAGGCAGAGATACTTTTTTCTATATCGCCCAGAATACCACCACTTCAAATTTTCATTAGAAAATTAAGTGGTAGGTAGTTCAACCAATTCGATCGTTATATGTGATTTGCGAACTGTTTCCATTTGCCGATAGAAGTTGAAAATGATGGCTTTCTGATTTCTCAGTGTACGTAAATGTATGGTGTAGTGAAGCGAGAATGGTTGTATTATCAAAAATTAAGAAATTTACGCCATCAGATATTCTAGAATGATGAAAATAGCCACCAAAATAATGACAATAAATACAATCAAAGATGCTATAGTCATTTTCGTTTAAAAATGTGAGTAATCCAATAAAAACAACATCTGATAAATGCGCAAGTAGCGCAACAAGGGTATGTGAAAGTGGTCGATAAAAGCGAACAGCATCCCCAGGTTCTAAAGAATAATCCAGGTTTTTGTATGTGAAAAATGGGGCTTGAAATTGTTCAAGCGGTAACCAATAGTCGTGTTTTTGAATATGAGGGCTGTAAGAAAGAATACTTTGTAGCATCGAAGCCTCATCGGTAGTGTTTTCAAAAAATACCCATTCTCCACCTATTTTATCGACGGTTCCTTCACACACACTACCTCTCTGTTTGTGTATAAGTTGTGTGCGCACATCATCCAACATAATAAGTTCCTCCAAAATAGTGTCTATTCTAAAGAATTCCTAAGTTTAATGACTTCTATGCATGGAAATAAAAAGTTGAAAAAGTGAGAAATTGGTACAATTTCAACGTAGTTCACATAAACTTAGGGTAATTGGTTATTTATCATGTAGGCTAGGAGTGAAACACATGTGCGGAATTGCAGGAATCGTTTCATATGAAAAAAATCTTACATCAGAAATTGAAAATATCGAGAAAAT
The DNA here is from genome assembly GCA_051648945.1 of Bacilli bacterium. Taxonomy (GTDB): domain Bacteria; phylum Bacillota; class Bacilli; order JBOFGC01; family JBOFGC01; genus JBOFGC01. Next base: position 1,235 of record JBOFGC010000502.1, on the reverse strand, counting down.
GACACGTACACTAGTTCATAGAGGTCCGGACGACGAAAATATTTGGTGTGATCGTTTTGTAGCGTTTGGGCACCGTCGTCTAGTCGTCGTTGACCCACAAGGCGGCGTCCAACCGATGGAACGAACATTTGATGGGCGTACGTACACAATGATATACAATGGTGAACTTTATAATACGGAAGATATTCGTCAGGAACTAGTAGCGAAAGGATTTCAATTTTCCGGACATTCAGACACAGAAGTGCTACTCTGTAGTTATATTGCATGGGGGGAAATTTGTGTCCATCGACTAAACGGCATATTTTCTTTTGCCATTTGGGAACACGACACGAAAAAAATGTTTGCAGCAAGAGACCGTCTTGGTGTGAAACCATTTTTTTATACACAAACTGAAGACAGCTTTCTATTTGCGAGTGAAATCAAAGCTCTTCTTGCTCACCCAGATGTGTCGACACTCGCGAACAAAGAAACTTTTCGCGAATTATTAGCACTTGGACCGTCACACACACCGGGAAGTGGCCTCTTTAAAAATATAAGAGAACTGCGTCCAGGTCATTGTTTACGTATTGTTCCAGATGAAAAACTCCATGTGTATCGTTATTGGAATGTGGCAAGTCGTATTCATACCGATTCTTTAGAGGAGACCATCCAAACGGTACGCACTCTTCTTATAGACAGTATTACAAGACAATTGGTGAGTGATGTGCCTCTTTGTACTTTTCTATCTGGCGGCGTTGATTCGAGCGCAATTACAGCAATAAGTGCGGAGCGATACACACATGATAAGTTAGGGAAATTAGGTACTTATTCGATTGATTATGCAAACAATGATCGCTATTTCAAAGCGAGTGAATTTCAACCAAACAGTGATGGCTTTTACATCGATTTAATGCGAAATAGTTTTGAAACAGACCATCGCTGGTGTGTGATTGAAAATGATGAACTGCTCGGTTTACTTGAGAATGCTGTTCTTATGCGTGATATGCCAGGAATGGCGGACATCGACAGTAGTTTACTTTGGTTTTGTCAGGAAATAAAAAAAGACTATACAGTTGGTCTATCTGGCGAATGTGCGGATGAGATTTTTGGTGGCTATCCTTGGTTTTATCGCGCGCAAGATTTAAGTCGCGATGGGTTTCCATGGATGCGTTCCCTCGAAAGTCGCAATTCATTGTTACGCCCAGAGTGGCAACAACAATTACAATTAGAAAGTTACATGAAACGTCGCTATAATG
>JBOFGC010000501.1:0-2629 GCA_051648945.1 Bacilli bacterium | reverse complement strand
TTTACAAGAAGTTGCAAATATTCTGTATGGAGAAATAAAAAATATTAATGCCGTTCTTTCACGATATGGTGGGGAAGAGTTTCTGATTATCATGGAGCATTCTGGATACAATGATGCCAATGAGTTGGCGAATCGAATTGTTGCTATTTTTAATTCCGTAGAAATTCCACATGTGCAAAACAGTAATGGCGAATTTTTAACAGTAAGCGTCGGTTTGTCTACGAGTTTAATAAAAGAATGCAATCAAGAAAGAATGCTACAAGAGGCTGACGAGGCATTATACTACATCAAGGAACATGGGAAAAATAATTTCACATCGTATTTAAGTATTACGAAAGTCGTGTAAGAGGAGTGTTCATGTGAAAACAAAAGAGGTAGCTACTTCAGCTTATAGACTTTGTATATTTAATCTTGTTCATATGCGAGAATATACATTTTCACGCCGAAAAATAGATGAAGCGAAATTTGTCGCACTGCAAGCAAAGTTAGAAGGACAAGAACAACAACAAAATCTGCTTATTGCGTATGCTTCAATTATTGAAGCGATGTGTGATTTTAAAGATAGTTTGTTTGGGGAGGCGTATAGCACATTCAAGGGCATACAACACCTTAAGGAAACATTAGAAATGCAAGACAAGGATATGGCCATTTTTTATAGGACTTTTTCATTGCTCTCTAAATTGAGAATGGACGCTACGTTATTTAACAAAGAGGAAATTAGTGAATTAGAGAATGTTTTAGAAAAAGAGCGGAAATATGAGTGGTTCGTTTCTCTCATCTTTACATTGATGCATAGTAATGCGCATCAATATTCGGAGTCAGAAATTACTTCGAAATTAAAAAAATGTGAAGATGTAATAAGAAAAATTGATAATGAACGATGTGGCGAATATTTCAATCAAGTCGGATTAATCTATCGTTTTGCGTTAAAAGCCCCTATTCATAGTTTGCATTATTTTATCGCAGCGCTAGAATCGAGTCGTCGATTCCAAAACAAAGATATAGAAGCGAGTACACTTTATTATATTGCATCAGATTATTATGAAATCTATGGACAAAAAGAGGAAGCGATTCGTTTTTTGAAACCTATTGTTGAGATGTTTCCTACTCGCGATACGTTATTTAAGTGCACATCCCTCTCGGACCTTTGCCAAATATCATTAGAAGTAAACGACTATGAATCAGCAAAGTACTATTTAGAACAATATAGCATTAGTTTAGCCAAGGTAGAGCTTCCAACAGGTGTCAAAGAACAATTCGTTGCCGATTTTGCAGTGAAACATGTTTGGGTGGACTTGTTTACCAATACAGCTGAAGAAATACTCTTAGAAAGGCTCACAATATCAGAAGGGCTTTACAAGAAAAATAGTAACCGCTTTAACTTTCATGCTTTTGATTTATTGTTACTTCAGACAAAAGGGAAAATAGCTTTTGTTAATGAAAAATTTGAGGAAGCAGAAAAATATTTTTATGAGGCTTTAGCGCTGGCTAATCAATATAACCGTTCAAAATATGTCGTTGATACACTGTGTCTACTACTTGATGCGCAAACTCGATTAAGCAACACACAGACAGCCTATGCCACATGTAAGCAATATGTAACAAAGTATCGTGAATGGCAAGAAACAGAAACGTATGAACATTACAATCATATGCACCAATATCAAGTAGCTCGAATTAACCATGAGCAAATCTCGATGTTTAAACAAAAAAACAATGAACTCGAACGTTTAAATTTTGTTGACAACTTAACGAATTTGAAAAATAGAAGGTATTACGATCTATACTTACAACGATTGTTTATAAAAAAAGATTTACTTCAAATAGGCGTAGCAATGGTTGATATTGATCAATTTAAGTTATATAACGATACATTCGGTCACTTGAGTGGTGACGATGTATTAAAAAAAGTCGCGCAATGTTTTTTAGCGAGATTTAATCGTACAACGGATACAGTCATTCGCTACGGTGGGGAAGAGTTTTTAATTCTTTCAAAAGAAAATAGTTCAACGGTGTTTGAAGAACGGTTACAGTTACTCAGTGAGGACATTGTATCAGCAGCAATTCAACATTCCTCAGAAGCAATGTATCCCTATGTTACAATTAGTATAGGTGCAGTTTTTTCAGAACGTGGTATTGTTGTAGACGATATGCCCATTATTTTAGAAGAAGCGGACAAAAATTTATACAAAGCAAAAAAAGAAGGCAGAAATACGATTCGCTTTATCACTTTATAGAAGAGAGAAGAAAATCAATTCAAAAAATAATGGTTAGACGCAAATCTTGAAATAAGATTGCGTCTTCCTTCTTTTATATTTTCAAAACATTTCTATAATTTCACAAATTCATACCCATCTTCAAGTAAAATTGGTATCATAATACGTAGAGCTTCAATCATTTGATACGGAGATTCAGAATCAGGATTGCTATGATGACAATCGTGAAGAAGTACGATACTTCCTGGTTGAATTTTTGATCGCATTATATGTGCAATTTTCTTTGCATTTGTCCTTTTACTCCAATCAAAACAATGAAATGTCCACAGTAAAATACGATAGTCTTTTAGTATTTTCCTATGAAACATATTCAAAAAACCATAGGGTGGTCGATACAAATTTGTCGATACGTC
>JBOFGC010000500.1:0-2035 GCA_051648945.1 Bacilli bacterium | reverse complement strand
GACCTAGCGAGTGAAATAAAAGCAAAAAATCATTTGCTTGTATCACACAAAGAACTTTCACAATTATATAAACGTGAATCTGATTACTACAATGCCTATTCACACCTTGAAAAATACGAAGAAATTAAAACTGCATTTTCTACACAACATAGTAATATGCAGTGGAATAAAGTGCAAAAGAAACAATTTAAACACGAAGTTCAAATTTATAAAAATATGTATGATCAAATGACAGTGATTTCTAGAATCGGACAAGCAATCACATCGAATTTGAAAATGGAAGATGTACTTAGAGTGGTATATAACGAAGCAAAAAGTCTGTTGAAAATGGATGTTTTCGGTATTGCGGCGTTCAATAATGAAACAGACATGCTTTGTTACGACTTATTTATGGAAAAGGGCGAGAGAATTATCGGCGGCGAAATTTCCGTTCACCTTCCCGACTCTTTTGGTGCATACGTTGTTCGTACAAAAAATGAGCTTTTAATTAATAATATTGATGAAGAATATGACCAATACATAACAAAAATTCGTCAATATGAAACGGGTGTTGAGGAAGTTGTTCATTCGATTTTGTGTGTTCCATTAATCATGTCAGACGATGTAAAAGGTTTTATCATGTTACAGTCATACAAAAAGAATGCGTATGTTGAAGATGATTTAATGACATTGCGTGCATTATCTTCGTATGTTGTCATCGCACTTGAAAACGCACGGTTGTTTCAACAAATTGAAAAAATGGCAAAACACGATGCGTTAACGGGTGCCTATAACCGAGCGGAAATCGTTGCGATAGCTGAACGAGAATGTGAAAAAGCAGACATTCATCCTTTATTTCTAGCAATCTTTGATATCGATAACTTTAAATTAGTGAACGACACTTACGGTCATGTTACAGGTGATAAAGTTCTTCAATATCTAACAGAAGTAGTAGACCGCTGCTGCCCACGAGGTTCATGGGGACGTTACGGTGGAGAAGAATTTTTACTTATTTTACCTGAATGTAACAAAGAAATTGGTATGTTTATCATTGAGAATATTCGCAAAGAGTATTTGAAAATTAATGAAGATAAAAAGTTAAATGTAGAGGGAATAAGTGTGAGTGCAGGAGCAGTACTCATAACTTCACCATCTAAACCTTTATACGAAAGTGTAACACAAGCAGACAAAGCGTTGTATCAAGCAAAACGAACAGGGAAAAATCAATGTATTTTTTCTGAGGAACAATAAGTGGGGTTGAAAATAATGAATACATATAAAATCGCCTTTTTAGGAACAGGTGTGATGGGTGCAAGTATGGCAACACATCTACTTCTCGCAGGACATCAATTAAATGTTTACAATCGAACAAAAAGTAAAGCACAACCACTCATTGAAAAAGGTGCGAACTGGTGTGATACTGTATCAGAGTGTGTGCAGGATGCAGACGTTGTGATGACGATGCTAGGTTATCCGCAAGATGTGGAAAGTGTGTATTTTTCAGAACAAGGTATACTAAACAGTGCCAAAAAAGGGAGCATCCTCATCGATTTTACAACATCAACACCAGCGCTTGCTGTGCTGATTGAAGAAGCTGCAAAAATAAAAAGTCTCCACGCACTCGACATACCTGTAAGTGGAGGAGATGTTGGTGCGCGAAATGCGACGCTCGCTTTAATGATTGGCGGAGAAAAAGAAGTTGTAGACCAAGTGTATCCACTGTTAGAAAGTATCGGAAAAACAATTACGCATTTTGGTGGACCAGGAACGGGACAACATGCAAAAATGTGTAATCAAATTGCCATTGCCGGCACGATGCTCGGCGTAAGTGAAGCAATGGCTTATGCAAAAGCAGCAGGATTATCTGGAGAACAAGTCATTGCGACGCTTTCAACTGGAGCAGCAGGTTCGTGGACGTTATCCAACTTAGCACCACGCATGTTGAAAAATGATTTCGCACCTGGTTTTTATGTGAAGCATTTTATTAAAGATATGGGAATTGCAATTCAGGAAAGCGACCAGCTTGGATTAGATTTGAGCGGTTTGCAGCTTGCGA
>JBOFGC010000499.1:0-10733 GCA_051648945.1 Bacilli bacterium | reverse complement strand
AATTGTTCGGATTAAAATAATGGAGCGTCCTGCCACGAAGGTGGTAGGGCGTTTTCTTATGGACATTTTAGATTCTTGTGAGCAGATTTTGTGGGATGGACTGATACGTTCACTGAGTATGGGACGAATGAACTGACGTAGGGGTCGAATGAATCGACGTAAGGACGAATGAATCTAAGTAAGGGACGAATGCATCTAAGTAAGGGACGAATGCATCCACGTAAGGGACGAATGCATCGAAGTAAGGGACGAATGCATCAACGTAAGGGACGAATGCATCGAAGTAAGGGACGAATGCATCAACGTAAGGGACGAATGCATCAACGTAAGGGTCGAATGAATCGAAGTAAGGGTCGAATGCATCGAAGTAAAGGACGAATGAATCAAAGTAAGGGACGAATGCATCCACGTAAGGGACGAATGCATCAACGTAAGGGACGAATGCATCAACGTAAGGGACGAATGCATCAACGTAAGGGTCGAATGAATCAAAGTAAGGATCGAATGCATCAACGTAAAGGCCGAATGAATCAAAGTAAGGCACGAATGAACCAACATAACCGCCAAATACACCACCATAACCGCCAAATACATCACCATAAGAACCGAACTGTACAGCAAAACAAATCGAGAAAAATGAAGTAGTTGTATACTCTCTATTAAATTACATATACAAAACTATGCTTAATAACGTTATCCGACATACTCTCCTAAATATATGACGAATTATTCCTACGAAACAAAAATAAATGAAAGTCACTCATATATTTGATATATTCAGAAAATTATAATATAATAACATTGGTATTCTATTTATATGAACCAGGGGAAAGATAGACGCTAAAACGTCTATAATGGAGGAGAATTCACATGAATAGAAATTGGTTAAAAAGTATCGTTCTAGCAGTTTTTGCTTTCACGCTAGTTATTGCACCGCTACAAACATTTGCGAAAAGTACAGATGTGAAAAAAATTATCGCTGTGCTTGAAAAAGACAAAGCGTACGGACAACATCAAAAGTTTGATTTAACAAACAGTAAAGATGCGGATGTGTTTGGCGTTTCAGGTTCGTACATTTCATACGGCGTGTATAAAAAGCCGATGATGATTGTGCATGCAAGTGAGTATGCGGTAATCGTAGCGAAAAAAGGCAAAGAAAAACAAGTGAAAAAAGCGATTTTAAAGCATGTAGATGCATTAAAAGAGCAATGGGGTAGTTATTTACCAAATCAATTTGAACTTGTGAACAAGTACAAATTGGTAGAGAAAAACGGCGTGTTTGTGCTCATCATTGGAGAGAATGCGAGCAAACATGAAAAAGCAATCAAAAAATTAATGTAATTAATAAAATGAAATAGAATACCAAGCAATGAAAAAACCGGAAAAGGATAACTTTTTCGGTTTTTTGAATTGTCCATCCAACTGAAAAACGCGAGACTACCGAACATACCAAACTCAAAATAATTTCCATCACAGAACACAGTGTTTTTGCATTAACAAGACGAGTAAACATCCGCAACTAAACATCCTACTCTATTTTCGCATATTCCACCTTTGCCAATTGTCATGATTACCCTACCTTTTGCATAAAGTGATAGAAAGAATTGTAGAAAGGAAGAGGTCAATGAGCAATTCAATCGATGAAGTCCGAAAACGAATTGATGAACGAAAACGTAAACGAGAGAGTGGTAATTACGCTGAGCCCCAACAGACAGAAGAACGATACGAAGTCGAAGAAATGAGCTATGTGTATGCAGACGATGTGTACAAGCCCTATCCGGCAATGGAGTTAAGAAAACATGCGGAGCAACTACAACAGATGCCTCCCAAAAAAGAAAATAGTTGGGTCCTGTTTCGCTGGCTCGTCGCTCTCTGTCTACTTGTTGGTGTATTTTATGCACGGAGTTCAGATATTCCGCTTCTTCAACAAAGTTATAAAGAAGTAAAGAAGCTATGGGCACAGGAAATAAATCTTGCTGAGATGAATGCTTGGTATACAAACACATTCGGTTCGCCGCTCGCTTTTTTTCCGGACGTTGTGCAAGAAAATGAAACGGTGAGTACGACAGAAACAACGGTTCCGCCAGCAAAAGGAAGTATCGTAAAAGTGTTTTCTGAAACAAATGACGTTCTCTGGATTGCAGTGGAGCCGGATGAGCCGATTGTTACCATGAAAAAAGGACAAGTTCAGTATATAGGGAAAGATGAAGACGGATTTGTCTCAGTTGAGGTTGCACACAGTGATGGAACGGTCAGTATTTATGGAAATCTGACAGATGTGCGTGTACGGTTGTATGATAAACTCCCTGTAAAGACGGTCATCGGTTTTGCGACCGACCAAGCGATAGATGGAGCGAATGTGTACATTGGTATTTTAAAAAATAGTGAATATATAGACCCGGAACAGGTGATATCTTTTGAATAAAATGCCGCTCGTTGCAACGACATTTCGGATTCATCCGCTACTATGGCTCGTATTTGCCGTGAGTATTCTAACAGGACAATTTTTTGAGTTAGCAGCAATGTTTATTATCGTAAGTTTACACGAATGTGGACACTTTCTGATGATTAAATATTTTAAGTGGAACGTACGAAGTGTGGAGTTGTTGCCGTTTGGTGGAGTCGTAGAAACGGAGAGTATCGGTACAAAAAGAGGGATTGAAGAGTTGCTAGTTGTATGTGCCGGACCATTCGTTCATGTGATTATCGGGTTCCTTTTGTACTTTGTACATCCTATGCATGTTCTGTCGGAAGAAGTATATGAATATCTTTGGCAACAAAATCTCGTGCTGCTATTGTTTAATTTATTGCCGATTTGGCCGTTAGATGGTAGCAAGCTATTGTTTCATTTTATTTCACATAAAATCCCTTTTGCAACAGCGTATAAAGTGGTATTTATTGTGAGTGCGATAGGTATTCTCTTATTTAGTACACTGATTCTCCTAGCGCAACAAACGCTATTAACGACGTTGTTTGTTACTATGTTTTTTATATATACAAATATCACCGACTGGAAAAATCGCCATTATTCGATGTTTCGATATTTGAAATATCGCTATGAAAGTGACACGCTTCAACGTGGTGAAGAAAAAGAAATAACAGTTCGCGGAGAGGCTCCTCTATTTCGCGTCGTACGCAAATTTGTCCGTGGAAAAAAATACAAAGTGAATGTGACGAATGGGAAAGCGACAGTTCTTGATGAAAAATTGTGTTTGCACATCTATTTTTTTCAGAAAGAGCCATATATGTGCATGAATGAAGTGAAAAAGTATGTATGAAAACTCGAGTGCGGAACAAAATGTAGGTAAAAACAATGGAGTTTTGTACAGATGACGAACTTAGTAATCGGAAAATCATATTTCATTCATGAACAAAATAATGGAAAACACTTTGACTATCTTTCAAAAAATGAGCGTTGCGATATTGCGATTGTTGGAGCAGGTGTTACAGGAGCAATTGTTGGGTATTTTTTATCGCAAATGGGAATGAAGGTCGTACTGCTAGACAAGGGACGCGTCGGCCATACAAGTACGTCGATTACCACAAGTCTTCTTCAGTATGAACTTGACCGAACGATAGAAAAGTTAAAAAGTGAAGGGATTCCAATTGAGAATTCAATCGACACGTATGAATTAAATTTAAAAGCGTTGAGTTGGCTAGAAAGCTACGCCAAAAAGAATACGTTTTTGTATAAAAAAAGGGATAGTTTCTTTTATACAACGAAATCTGAAAAAGTTGAAGAAATCACACGTGAATTTGAACTGAGAAAAAATGCGAACCTTCCTGTGCGACTATACAGAGAAATTCAAGGGATGCCGGAATTGAAACGAGGGATTTGTGCAGAAAGTGGAGGGGCAGAGTTGCATCCAATGTTGTTTACAGAACAGCTTTTGTGCGATATTGTTGCCGACGGTGTGAGTAAAGTGTATGCAAATACGGAAGTGAAAGATGTGGATTATGGTGAACAAGAGGTAGTTTTAACGACAGTGCATGATTATGAAGTGATCGCAAAGCATGTGATTATAGCAACTGGATACAACACGGAAATGTTTTCAAAGAAAAAATGGGGCGAAGCTTATCTTACGCATAACATCGTAACTACGCCATTCACACCAGATAAGTTGTGGGAACGGAAGATGTTGCTTCGTGATGCGGAGGACCCGTATACATACATCCGGACAACATCAGACAACCGAGTCATCATTGGTGGAAAGGATGTTCCGTTTACCGATACAATAACAGATTCTGACAGACAAAATTGCTATGAAAAATTAGTGAGTGAGTTACGGAATTTGTTTCCGCACTTGGACGATTTCCATGTTGATTATTCGTATAGTGGCAAGTTCATTAGCACGCATGACGACCGTGGATACATCGGGGTAGATGAAAAACATCCGTTGTTGCACTGGTGTTTAGGATATGGAGCGAACGGAATTGTCTACGCCATCCTTGGTGGGATGTATTTTCAATCTTTTTTTAGTGGAGAAAAAAATGAAGATTGCTCAAAAATTGCACGTCTTTTTGCACCTAGTCGAATATGACTTGGGTGCTTTTTGGTTTTGCTAAAGATGGGCGTTCTCCAATAATCGCCGAAAATCGACATTTTTCTTTATTTCGGAATACTATATCAACTATGAATATTTCTGTATTTTTTCATTTATATACGTTATACTCAATATACAAAAATAATAAGAGATAAAGGATTGTGAGGAAAAGTATGCAAGAAGGGCAGTTAATATACTGGAATCGGCGACGTCTAGATTTTACACAAAGTCAACTTGCAGAAGGTATTTGCTCTGTCGGTCAAATGAGTCGCATTGAGCGCGGAGAATGTTTGCTTACAGTAGATCAAAAAAAGGTAATATGCAAAAAATTAAATATATCGCTTTTAGAAGAGAAAGAACGCTATTTAGCGATTCAAGCAAACTTACGAGCGCTCGAAGAACACCTCAGCTTTGCAGATTGTGCACGGGCAAAAAACATCATAGATATACTACAACTTGAAGATTTTCACTACATAACCCCCTTGTATTTTCAGTTTCAATTTTTACGTGGTCGCTATTTTATACTTACAGACCAACTCGACATCGCAAAAGCTATTTTATTTAATAAAAATTTAAATCGCTATCGTTTTGATCAATCGCTATCATGGTTGCTCGCACATATGCGCGCTTACTATTATTTATGGTTAGGTGAACTTGTGAAGGCGCGTAAAGAAATTGATGTAATCGATCCAGAAAAGTACGGAAAACCCGAATTATACTATCATATTTCATTAAGTTGTTACAAAGCGAGTGATCGTACATTAGCGTTGCATTACGCCGAAAAAGCCTATCGTTATTATACGAACACAAATAATAAGCTTAAGCTTATTGACGTCGAAGGACATATTTTACGTCTCTTATCTTTTGAGTGGACAGGTTCTATTTCGTATATCGAAGAACGTTATCGTTCCTTGTTGAATAGCATTGAACGATGTGGAAATGCAGTGCAAAGAACAGGTGCAATCGCTAATTTTGCTTCATTTTACGCGCGAAAAGGATTGTATGAAGAAGCAAAAGGACTGATGGAACAAGAGTTTCAATCCGATGTAAAAAGTAGCGGATGGTATTTTCATGTACGGTATACCGAACTGAAAGTAGCGTATTTGGAACAATTACAAGCGACTGTGGAGCTTGTAGAAAAAGTCGTTCAATTACAGAGAGAAGCGAAAGAGCAAAAGGAATTATTTTACTTTGAAATGTTAGCGTTGTTTCTTATTGAATTAGAAGAAGGACAAGGAGAGCGTTATTTTCTGAAATTAGAAGAGATGGTCTATCAGTTTCCTACCTATCAGTTTTTTCAACACGATGCAATTTATGTCTATCGATTGCTGGATTATTACTTGAGCAATAATCGATTTGTTGAATATGTGAAGGTTTCACAGCATTTTGGTTATACATATTGTCAGGACTGTCAGGAGCAGTGAGGAGTGTGCGCGAGCGTGTTGTATGAACACATACGCGCGTGCTTTTTTTTTCTCTGCTTTGTCGTTATACTAGAGAAATGAAGAAAGGGCGGGCTTTGATATGAATCGGTTAATTATTGCGCAACACAACGGAGATTTACATATGGCAGTATTTAATGCGTTGGACGAGTTGCTTTGTTATGAAGTGAAACAGCTGGAACAAAAAAGTGTAGGAGAGATTGTGGCGGGCAGTTTAGCAACAGTGCGTCATGAGATTGGCAGTGCATTTTTTGCGATTGGTGAAGAGAAAAATGCATTTATGAATGCGTCGTTGTTACAAAGTGCACGTTTTGAAAAGTTGCAAAGGATTTATGGTGAAATGGGGCATAAAAATGTGAACACGCAAGGTGGTCGCATATTGTTGCAAGTGAAAAACAATGGATTTGATGGAAAAGGGACACGTGTTACGCCTTACATCGAATATAGCGATGCGCTACTCGTTTGGGAACCGTTCGGCGACGGGATTTCTATTTCTAAGCACATAAAAAATCCAGAAGAACGGGAACGTTTTAAAGAATGGTATAAAAATGTTCCTTTTGGTGGCGTAATTGTACGTTCAAAGGCGGAAGGTTGTTCTGAAGGGTGTCTACATGAGGAATTTGCCCGGTTGAATGCGCAGTTTGATGCGCATGTGAATGCGATGGGTACAGTGAAAGTTGGGCATGTTATGAATGGCGAAATGCTACGTGCGCAATGGATTACGAACATCCTTCGTACATATGATGTGGAGCAAATCGTAACGGATGATGAAGTGCTTTTTCATGCAATGAAAAAGGATATGCATCCTGTTCAGTTAAAAGCAGCGCAAAAAAAACCGTTGTTTAAAATGGAGAAATTAGATATTCATTTGAAAAAATTATTGCACCCGTCTGTCTTTACAGTGAACGGTGCGGGGATTGTGATTAGGGAAACGGAAGCGGTTGTGGCAATTGATGTGAATATGGGTACGTTCCGGGAAATGAAAAATCATGAGGCGAACATTTTGGCGGCGAATAAAGAGTGCGCGATCGAAATTGCCCGTCATATCGGTCTGCGTCATTTGAGTGGAAGTATTGTTATTGATTTTGTGAATATGAAGTCTGTAGAAGCACAACGCGAGATTACCAATATTTTCACAGAGTATTTTAAGAAGCTAGATGGTACTATTTCGGTAGGAGGCTTTGCGCATTACGGGTTGTTTCTTTGTGCACGGCAGCGAACGCAACTTTCGCTTTCTACACAATTAGCAGGTGTTAAACAAACGTGAAGATTTCTTTCAAAGATGTATATTGACATTTTTCTATAAAATGTGGTAACATCTTAATGTTGTTTGTAGCACCGCGCTACAACCGCGCGAACATTGGTTTTTTAAACATGCTGTTTGCATTACCAATGAAGGCGAGTCTTATAAATATGAGGAGGTGCAATTATGTACGCAATTATCGAAACTGGTGGTAAGCAAGTTAAAGTAGCTGTAGGTCAAGAGATTTACGTTGAGAAATTAGACCATGAAGCAGGTGAAACGGTAACGTTTGACCGTGTATTAATGGTAGGTGGCGAAAACGTTAAGTTTGGTTCTCCACTTGTTGAAGGCGCGACAGTTACTGCTAAAGTTGAAAAACAAGGTCGTCAAAAGAAGATCATCGTTTTCAAATACAAAGCAAAGAAAAACTACCGCAAGAAGCAAGGTCATCGTCAACCATACACGAAATTAGTGATTGAATCAATCAACGCTTAATCTGTATGATTACGGTACGCATTGATCGGAAAAATGGCCACGTGAACGGATTTAAGATTTCTGGACATGCTCAGTTCGCTGAACATGGTCAAGATATCGTTTGTGCGGGAGTGAGTGCTGTGTCAACAGGCAGCGTTAACGCGATTGTAAAGTTGTGTGGTATCAAACCGAAGTGCAAAATTAAAGACGGATTTCTGTCATGCTCATTTCCTAGTGATTTGAGTGATGAGAAAGACGCACGTGTGCAACTCATTGTTGAGAGTATGATTGTATCGCTTCGTTCGATTGAAGAAGCATACGGTGAGTATATTATAATTAACGATTAAAGTCGGAGGTGAATCAAATGTTAAAGTTAAATCTTCAGTTATTCGCATCGAAAAAAGGTGTAGGTTCTACGAAGAATGGTCGTGACTCGATCTCTAAACGCCTTGGTGCTAAACGCGCTGATGGTCAATTCGTAACTGGTGGTTCAATTCTTTACCGTCAACGCGGTACAAAAATTTACCCAGGTGAAAACGTAGGTCGCGGTGGCGATGATACGTTATATGCGAAGGTTGATGGTGTCGTTCGTTTCGAACGTTACGGTCGTGACCGCAAAAAAGTTTCAGTTTATCCTGTAGCTCAAGAAGCTTAGGTGATAACAGGACTCTAGCCTTTAGGGTTAGAGTCTTTTTTTATTCAAAATCGAATTCCATCGCGGTGTTTTCTGATTTTTCTATTAAATGACAACTGAATTTGTTATAATCGTAGAAAAACGAGTAGGAGACTCGAAGGATGAATATAGACAAAGAACTTGTCGAATGTATGAAACAAACTCGTCATGATTGGTTAAATAAGTTACAACTCATACGTGGATATCACGCACTCGGACAATCGGAACGACTAACCGCAACGATTGAGAGTATCGTGTATGAAATGGACCAACAAAGTAAGCTTTCTAGTATGGGAATGGACCGAATTGCAGTATTTATTTTTCGATATGGTTGGACATCTCAGCCGCTAATTCTTACCTATGAAATTATTGGACCGACTCCCGCATTGCAAATGTTTGAGGATGTTCTTTATTCGTTTTTCACAAACCTTGTAGAACAACTTGAAAAATTTGTTGATCAAAGTGAGACAAGTCACAGTTTACATATAAGTTTTGAGTCAGATAAAGAAACTGTTGTATATATGGATTTTAATGGGAAGTTTAAAAATATAGCTTCTTGGCAACATATTCTAGAGAGTATCTGTCAAGAATGTGCACTATCAATAACGATAGAGGCACTGAATCAATCGGCGTTTACACTATCAGTGAGTTTGGACAGAACCCAGACGCCTAAAAGTTAAGTAAAAGAGGTGACAACATTGTTTGTCGATCAGGTTAAGATTTATGTAAAAGGTGGCGACGGTGGGAACGGTCAAGTTGCGTTCCGTCGTGAAAAATATGTACCAAAAGGTGGCCCAGCAGGTGGCGATGGTGGTCGTGGAGCAAACGTCGTGTTTGAAGTAGACGAAGGCTTACGTACACTTATGGATTTCCGTTATCAGCGTCATTTCAAAGCTGAACGTGGGGAACATGGCATGAGCAAAGGGCAACATGGTGCAAATGCAGAAGATATGGTTGTTAAAGTACCACCAGGAACGATTGTAAAAGACATGGACGAAGATTTAGTTATCGCTGACCTTGTGGAACATGGACAACGTGCAATTGTTGCACGTGCAGGTCGTGGCGGACGAGGAAACTGTCGTTTTGCAACGCCAGCAAACCCAGCGCCACAAATTTGTGAAAACGGTGAGCCAGGTCAAGAACGTAATTTAATTCTTGAACTTAAAGTTCTTGCTGACGTTGGTTTAGTAGGTTTCCCGAGCGTTGGTAAATCAACATTACTTAGCGTAGTAACAAAAGCAAAGCCAAAAATTGCGGAATATCATTTTACAACGCTTGTACCAAATTTAGGTGTAGTTGAAACAGAAGATATGCGTAGTTTCGTTATGGCTGATTTACCAGGTCTTATCGAAGGCGCACACTCAGGTGTTGGTCTAGGTCATCAATTTCTACGTCATATTGAACGTACACGCGTTATTGTACACGTAATTGATATGAGTGGTTTAGAAGGACGCGACCCTTATGAGGACTTTAAAACAATCAATAGCGAGCTTGAAATGTATAACTTACGTTTAACAGAGCGTCCGCAAATTATTGTTGCTAACAAAATGGATGCACCTGATGCACAAGCAAACTTAGAAGGATTTATGGCGCAAATCGGTGAGGACCAAATTGTCATCCCGATGTCAGCACTAAATCGTGAAGGTATTCGTGAACTAATGTTTAAAACAGCGGATTTACTCGAAGTTACGCCTGAGTTCCCATTATACGAAACAGTAGAAGAGGAAACAGTAGAACAACGTGTTATGTACCGCTTTGAAGATGAAGAAAAACCATATCAAATCGATCGCGATTTAGATGGTACGTACGCTGTAACAGGTAAAGAATTAGAGCGTATCTTCAAAATGACAGACTTCACACGTGACGAGAGCATTCAACGTTTTGCGCGTACATTACGTAAGCTTGGCGTTGACGAAGCGCTTCGTGCACGTGGAGTGAAAGATGGCGATATTGTTCGCATCTTTGAATACGAATTCGAATTTATTGACTAATTATATGTTGTACCAAGGGAGAGTACAATGCATAAAGATGATTTTTTTCTCGTTAGACATGAGGTTTTGCCAGAAGCCATTCAAAAAACAATTCAAGCAAAGTTGTTGTTAGAGCGTGGAAAAGCGGCTTCCGTTGCCGAAGCGGTAGCGGAGGTTGGTCTTAGTCGCAGCGCGTTTTATCGCTACAAAGACCATGTTTTTCCATTTGAACAACTCGGACGTGAGCCGATTGTTAGTTTGTTTTTTTACTTAGAAGACCGTTCAGGTACGCTGAGCTCTTTGTTACAAATTGTTGCGTCGTTTGGTTGTAATGTTCTTACAATTCACCAAACGATTCCGATTCAGGGGCGTGCCAACGTGACGATG
>JBOFGC010000498.1:0-40618 GCA_051648945.1 Bacilli bacterium | reverse complement strand
AAGCAAGCTTTTCAAGTCCGCTCGACTTGCATGTATTAGGCACGCCGCCAGCGTTCATCCTGAGCCAGGATCAAACTCTCCATAAAAGAATTGTTTGAGTAAGCTCAAATAATTTAAAAAGTAAAAATTGATAACTACTAATAGTAGTTTATAAAGTTTACGCTGTCGTTTTGTTTAGTTTTCAAAGTACAACCGCTTCGTTAAAAGCGCTTTTTAATAATATCACTGACAACTTTTAAAGTCAACAACTTTTTTTAAGTTGTTTTTATTAATGCGTTGCTCATCAGCGACTTTTATAATATACCAAAGATGTTTTTCGATGTCAAACTACTTTTGCGTATTTTTTTTAGTTTTTTTGTTAAGCATATATTTTTGGCACTCGTTCGGCGAAGCAACGCGCGTCAGCAGCGCAAATAACGTTACATGTCTCTTCTCGATACTACTTCGTAACTTCTTATTAATGCGGTAATCGTTTAGATCATACAACATCTCATCTAATTCACGTTTAATTAAATAACGTAGTTCTTTTAACTCCTGCTCTGATATCAATAACCCCAACATTCAAATCCCTCTGCTTTCGTTTTGTAAGTAAGGATTATATTAACCATCATCTCTCAAAAATATCCTACAACTATCCTTATAATTTAATACTTTTTTTCTAACAATAAGAGAAACTACACGGAGGTCTTTTGATGATAAAAAAAATGGTATGTATTCTACTTTGCTCTCTTGCACTATTCTCTTCACCAACACAAGCAAACAATGCGACTTTGTACCGGATCCCATCAGCAAAAAGTTGTGTTGCTTTAACGTTTAATCTTGAGTGGGGCGACTTAATCTATAAAGATGTTCTACGCGTGTTAGCCGAGCACAACGCACATGCAACATTTTTCGTCTCAGGAAGTTGGGCCGAGCGCCACCCTGACGAACTTCGCAGCATTGCAAGAGCTGGTCACGATATTGGTACTATTGGGTATCGTCCATCAAAAACGAACCCAAATAAAGAACAAGACGTAACCCATGATTTCATCCGCGCTGTTGATGTCCTAAAAAAGCTTGGCATTAAGCGCATCGCTTTTTATCGTTCCTATCCTAATCACGCACGACAAACCCATATTCATACCGCGAATCTCTATCACGTTACACTAGTAGCGCACAGCGTCGCTAGCAATGATGAAAATTTGCCCGGCGCAAAACAAATAGCAAATAACACAATCCAAACTACTGGTGGAGATATCGTAAACTTTTCCGCTTCTGACCGAGCAATTCAAACACCACAAGCCTTACACGTTGTATTACACCGTTTCGAAGCGAAGAAATTACAAATTAAATCGTTAAGCGACTGTATCGGTGATGGCGATGTTAAAACAAAATTATTAAACTAAACGCCACACCAAAAAAGCTGCCGACACTTCGGCAGCTTTTTTATCTTTGACTTCGTTGTATTAATTTGTGTAACATCAGTAACTGAAACACATTACAGATAAGCAATGTCACAAACATCATAACGACCCAATCACTCGAATCCACACGTATTCCCGGAATCCATTCAATCATCGTAACAACAACGATGAAAAATAATGCTGGCACAAAGGCATGTGGATTTGTTTCCTTTACTTTACGAACCGCTGCAAAATAGGCAACTGCGATAAGCACAAGAACACATGCAATATAAAGCACGCTTGAACTTGACCAATTTTCTAGCCACACCTTAAAGTAGAGTAAGTCAAAAATCGCAAATACTATGAGTACATATTGCACTGCGTTCCAAAGTTTTTCTCCACCAAAAAATCCGAGGCCAAAACGATGCACTGTTAGATAAGCAAAAAAACCCATCTGCGCTACTAGACTGTAGAGCATCCCCATTCCTACTACCGATATAATTAAAAATAATAACTCAACATACTCATTACTTAAAACAGCCTTTTCATAACTTTCCCATTGTAGTACGATGCTAGCGAAAAGTGTTAATACTCCCCCAAGCATTAACGTTTTAAAAAAGAATGGTACCCATACCCGAATCGTCATTACCCATTTCTCCCCGTCTAATTATTCAAAATTAATTGTAACTTCTAGCTACACTTCCGTAAAGAAATATGAAAAAAAGCACTGAGACGAAGGATGAATTGTTCGCTCAGCGCTTTATATGAAAACGTGATTAGTTATGGATAGATTCTATTACTTATGACATTTCGCCATTACTTTTAATGCAATATCTTGATAAACATGCGCGATGATATGATCCTCAGCGTATATACTTGGTGCAAAATCTGAGTCATCTGCGTCAGGTTGCATTAATGGAATTTGACCGAACAACGTCGCTCCAAGGTCTTCTGCTAACTTCTTACCGCCACCTTGTCCAAATACGTATTCCTTCTCACCTGTAATTTTGCTTTCATAGTAAGACATATTTTCAACAACACCAATAACCTCATGATCTGTTCGTAGCGCCATCGCTCCTGCACGAGCTGCTACGTATGCTGCAGTTGGATGTGGTGTTGTGACGATAATTTCCTTACACGCCGGCAACATGCTATGTACATCAAGTGCTACATCACCCGTTCCTGGTGGTAAATCTAGGAGTAGATAGTCTAAATCTCCCCATGTCACTTCTTTCAAAAAGTTCAATAGCATTTTCCCTAACATTGGTCCACGCCAAATGATAGGCGAGTTGTCTTCAACGAAAAAGCCCATCGAGATAACTTTTACACCAAAACGCTCAACTGGATATAGATTATTCTCATCCCCTGCAGGTGCTTCTGTAATGCCCATCATATTCGGAATCGAGAAACCATAGATATCCGCATCGATAAGGCCTACCTTCTTACCAAGTCGTGCAAGTGCTACCGCTAAGTTTGCACTAACCGTCGATTTACCAACGCCACCTTTTCCAGATGCAATAGCAATTACATTCGTTTTACTCATCGGATGAAGTAGGTCTACTTCATTTTCTACTACTTTCTCTGCAAATTTTGCTTTTTCTTCGTCCGTAAAATTCTCAAAGCGAATACCTACAGTTGCTGCACCATTTTCTTTTAAAATCTTTACGATTTGCGTTTGTAATTCCATTTGTTCTTTCGTGCCTGTTTGAACAATTGCAATGCGCACACTGACGTGTTGCTTCTCTTCTTTTATCGTTAATTCGCGAACCGCACCTAATTCACCTAACGTTTGTCCGATATACGGTTCGATACATTGATTGATTGCTTCTAAAAAAAGCTCTTTATTCACTACGTCCACACCCTTCTTTTTTGCATACACATAGTATAACATAGGCTTTTCTCTCAATCACCGAATGTGCACTACTCCTGCTCTGTTACATATTTAATGATACCCTGATAAACCGATACCGCAATTTTCTCTTGGTAATTCGAATCTGCCAACGCGAATCGTTCTTGGGCATTTGAAAGAAACCCCGCTTCAACGAGTACGCCCGGTTTTGTTGCGCGCTTCAACAAATACACACTGCTTAGTTTTTTACTTTCTCTGTTCGCATTTGGTAAATTTCTTTTTAGTTCATATTGAATTGCATCGGCCATAATCTTATTTCTCTCGTCCGATGGATAGTAGAATGTTTGCGCACCTTTGACAGATGGTACAGGTATTGCGTTTAGGTGAATACTTATGAAAAAATCAATGGACTCATTGTTTATCCTGTACACACGCTCCCGTAAATCATACGACTTCCGTTTACTATAGCCCTTCATCTCTTTCGGCGCTAAATCATCTTCTGACTGACGAGTAAATAAAACAACGCCGCCTTGTTCTTCTATGTAGTCTCGCAACCGTTTTGCAATTTCAAGCGTTATTTTACTTTCAATAATCTCACTGTTTCCAACCGCTCCACCATCTGGCAAACCGTGTCCTGCATCAATCATAATTGTCTTCCCACTTAACGGCATGTGCCAAGACTGAAATATACTGCTACTTCTCGTAACAAAGTCAACGGTTGCGAGTGTTAAAATAATGGTCAACAGCGTTAAAAACATTCTTTTTTGCTTCACACAAAAAACCTCCCCAAAGCGCTTGTCCTACTACACAAACATATGGGTGAGGTTTTCATTTTATGATTAAATCATTTTCAATTTATACTTTCGATAGCCTTGCTCATATCCCGTAGATACCCACAAATCAACAAATTGCTCTACAGCTGCCAACATTTTACTCGGTAAATGTTCATTGCCTAGAAGCGTTTCAATCATTACAATGATTTCATTCTTCAATAACAAACGCTCAATCCAAACGCGATCATGACATCGCTCCTTACTCTCACCACGCGTTCCAAACTTACTCACTTGCGCACCGACCAAAAATGCTTCAACGCCTCGCTCTAGGATAAGCTTAAACATTTGGTTCTCTTCAATCCCTCCTATAGCATCCCATTGTTTTAGCATTTCAAGTGCATCTTTTTTCAAATCTATAAAACGGATTTCTTTTAACATCGTCCGCTCAAATCGCAATTGTACTTCTCTTCGTTTTTCATTTATATCAACAACATCGTGCATTGTCGTACCTCCTTCACTCGGTAAACATAGTATGAGCAAGCAAGACACCTACAACCATGAGAGATATTACCACTTATGAACGGGGATGACATTTTTAAAGCAAAAAAACCTCGATGCAACAAGCATCGAGGTTTTTGAAAACGATATTAACGTTTTGAGAACTGTGGTGCACGACGAGCGCCTTTAAGACCGTATTTTTTACGTTCTTTCATACGAGCGTCACGAGTTAATAGTCCAGCACGTTTAAGAGTTAAACGGTACTCAGGATCTACTTTTAATAATGCACGAGAAATACCATGACGGATTGCTCCTGCTTGACCAGTGTATCCACCACCATCAACGTTTACTAAAACGTTGTAGCTACCTAATGTTTCTGTTAAGTTAAGTGGTTGATTTACAACTTCACGTAATGCTGCGAATGGAATATAATCTTCAAATTCACGTCCGTTGATGATAACTTGACCATCACCAGGAACTAAGCGTACACGTGCTACTGAGCTTTTACGACGACCTGTGCCGTAATATTGTACCTGTGTCATCTACTTTCCCTCCTTCAAATTATCCACGAAGTTCGTAAACTTCTGGTTTTTGTGCTGCATGTGGATGTTCGCTGCCTGCATAAACGTTAAGTTTTTTGAAGATAGCGCGACCAAGACGGTTTTTAGGAAGCATTCCTTTAACCGCTAATTCGATCATTTGAACTGGGTAGTTAGAACGCATTTCCCCAGCAGTACGTTGTTTTAAACCGCCTGGATGTAATGTATGACGGTAGTAAATTTTATCAGTTAACTTCTTACCTGTTAAATGAATTTTTTCTGCATTAATAACGATCACATGATCACCTGTGTCTACATGTGGTGTGAAAGTTGGTTTATGTTTGCCACGTAAAACGGCTGCTACTTCACTTGCTAAACGACCTAAAGTTTTACCTTCAGCGTCAACAACGTACCATTTACGATCAACTTCTTGTGCTTTAGCCATAAATGTTGTGCGCATTGCTTTTCCCTCCTAAAAATAACTTCATTGGAATAAAAACTGTTTTATCATAAAACACGACTTCTTTCCGGGGCCCATCGTGGTTTTTTGAAAACAATACTGTCTAATATTTTATAATGCATATGAAATAAAGTCAAGGATTCTTTCTTTATTTTTTATACATTACTTCATGTAAAAATAATCCATGGGCAGGCGCCATGCGTCCAGTAAGGGAGCGATTTCTCCCTGCAACGATACCAGGCATGTCATTTGCGTTGCGTTTCCCTCTACCTACGTCAATAATTGTTCCTACAATAATACGTACCATATTGTACAAAAAGCCATTTCCAACAAAAGTAAAGACGAGCTGTTCGTCTTCTTTTGTCACATTTGCCACATAAATCGTTCGTACTTTATTATCTGTAACTGTTTTGCTTGAGCAAAATGATGTGAAATCATGTGTACCCAAAAAGTGTTGTAAAGCACATTGCATCTCTTTCTCATCTAAAGGAAATGGAACATGCCATTCATAGTTTCGACGAAAAATATCAATTTCACTACAATTTCTTACATAATACCGATATTCTTTTTTTTCGACGTTGTAGCGCGCATGCCAATCTTCGGCTACATGATGCGCTGCTGTAATTTGAATGTCTTCTGGAATGTTCACATTTAGTGCATTTTTCCATGCTTTTTCACTTATTTGAAGCGTACTATCAAAGTGAGCAACTTGTCCATTTGCATGAACACCTTGATCAGTTCGACCGGATGCATGCATTTTGATATATTCACCTTTATGCATTTTCTTTAATGCTTTTTCAATTTCACCTTGAACTGTTCGTTGTCCTGGTTGAACTTGATAACCTGAAAACTTTGTTCCGTCATAGCGAAAAGTAAGTGCTACTCTGCTCACTTTTACACCTCCTTCTACGGATTTAAACACTATAACACAAAGACAATCCCTATCGATAGTATGGTAATACTGGTAATCCACCCCATGCCATGCAAATGAAACGGTGTGTGTGGAATCTCTACTTTGCGATTACGGTCAAATCCTTTTAATTCTAATGCTACGCCCATCGTCTCGGCACGGTAAATACACTGTAACGTTAAGGGGACGAGCAAACTTGTATAAGCTGTCGCAACTGCGAAGATGTTCTTATTTGACCAATCAACGCCGCGCGCAGACTGCGCTGTTTTAATTTTTGTGCCTTCTTCAATAATAATTGGGATAAAACGAAGAGCGACGCTTAGCATC
The DNA here is from genome assembly GCA_051648945.1 of Bacilli bacterium. GTDB lineage: Bacteria > Bacillota > Bacilli > JBOFGC01 > JBOFGC01 > JBOFGC01. The sequence goes on along the minus strand of JBOFGC010000498.1, from coordinate 33,880 downwards.
AATGCCCACTCATTAATACGAACACCAATTGCTTGAAACGGATACAACAACCATAAAAATACATTCGTAAGTTGCGTAAGTTTCGTTGTCATTGTCAGGAGCGAGCTAAATAGAATGAGTACACCTATTCGTCCAGTGACAACAATCACTCTTTCAATGCCAGGCCATCCGAGTTCTAATGGACCCAAACGCCAAAAAGCGGTCGTTACATCCCCAAATATCACTTCAAAAAATAAAGTCATAAAGAAAATAAATTGAATTGCACCAATGGCATGCTTGAACATCTGTAAAGAAAAGCCTATGGATTTTATTATGAATACATTTAAAAGGAACAACAAGCTAACTTGCAGGACGCTACTTACGTTTGCAAATATAAGGAGGATGACTGAAATCCATAAAAATTTTATACGTGGCTCCATTGTATGTAACCATGAATCTTTTTCGATATAAGATGTTGTCATCGTATTATTCATAATTGATTCCTCGTCGTGTTAACATCTTTTCGATTTGCTCTTTTTTGTATGGGGATACATCCGAACCTTGGCGCGCTTTTTTCATTTTAAATAACATACTTTGATCATCACGGTTCTGTTTTTCCGACCAAATATCACCATCTTCAAAGAAAGAAATCTTGTTTTCTTCAAGATGTAAATACTTGCCCTTTATTGGGTACGCAAATTCACGGTCATGCGTGATGACTATAACTATTTTTGTTCGCCCTAACGCTTCAATAAGGGTGCGTAGATGCGTTTTTCCGTCGCTATCCAACCCAACAGTCGGTTCGTCAAAAATAATCACTTCGGGGCTTATTACGAGCGTACTCGCAATTGTCACCCGTCGTTGTTCTCCTCCACTTAATTCAAACGGATTACGTTCGAGATATTCGGGACTTAAACCAACTTCTTCTAGTGCTCTCTCAAGAAGTGTGTGAGGAATTTCTTTTCGTTTTAATCCACCTAATGTAATACATCCAAATTCTAATTCTCGTGCAACGGTATATTCAAAAAGTTGATGTTCTGGAAACTGAAAAACATAGCCCACTGTACGTTTTGCTGCCTTTATATCTTTTGCGCCTACTTTTGGATGAAGAACTATATTCTCTCCAATTTTAACCGTCCCATTTATTGGTGTATACGTCCCATTTAAAAGCAATCCAAGCGTCGATTTTCCGGTTCCATTCCTTCCTGTTAAAAAATAAACACCGGGGAACTCGAAGGAACAACAGATCTCATTAAGTAAGGAAGCTTGTTCACTTGTATATGCAAAAGTGAGGTTTTCAACTTTAATTTTCATCCGACTGCCTCCACTCCTCAAACGTATGAAATACAACGCTACACTGTTTATCAAGATGTTGTAACTGATAGAGTGGCGGGAGTGTATCAAATACAAATTTAGGCAGTTCTGCGCCATTTAACAGTGTTTCTAATGTGTCATACTGTATCATGCCGTTTTCATTAAAATACCACAACGCCTTCGCATACTTGAGGTCATCGAGTGTGTGCGAAATCGAAATGACAGCAAAGTTATACTGTTTTTGCATCGCTTTCAAAACAGCAAAAAACAGTAGCGAATTTTGCTCGTCCATCATAGCACTCGCCTCGTCTACAATAATGACTGCAGGGCGCGTCATCAAAACGCCTGCTAATGCAATGAACTGCTTCTCTCCCCCACTCATTTCATACACATTTTTCTTAAGCAGCGAAGCAATTTGCAAACTTTCCACGATTTCTGTAAATCGCTGCTCGCGCTCGGCCACGTCCATTCCGTTTTGAACAGCACTAAACAGAATGTCTTCTTCAACTGTCGGACAAAAAAATTGATGTTCTGGATTTTGAAACAAATACCCTACACTTTGGTGAAACTGTTTCGCATTTTCTTTATTTAGTGTCACTTCGTCATGAAGAACAATTTCACCATGACTCGGAAAAAGAATCCCACAGAGTAATTTTGCAAATGTTGACTTACCAGTACCATTCGTCCCGATAATACATATCCAGTCGTTTTCGAATAGTTCGCAATTCAATTCGTGGATGTTGGTGTTTTTTTCTCGGTAGTGAAAAGTGACATTTTTACATGATAATAGTGCCATGTTCCTCGTCCTTTTTGTTTTAGCAACATTGTACCATGATACGTTGTTTCGGACATAAAAAAAAAGCGAGGATGCAAAAGCATTCTCACTTTTTTATTTATTATACAAGCTCAATGATAACCATTAAAGCTGCGTCCCCACGACGAGGACCAATTTTAGCGATACGAGTGTATCCACCGTTACGCTCTGCATAACGCGGAGCGATATCAACGAATAATTTTTGAATCGCATCTTGACCAGTTTCAGCGTTAGCAATTTCTTTACGAACGAAAGAAGCTGCTTGACGGCGAGCATGAAGATCGCCACGCTTTCCTAGTGTGATCATTTTCTCAACGACTGAACGAAGCTCTTTCGCTTTCATTTCAGTTGTTTCGATACGTTCGTTGATAATTAGATCAGTTGCAAGATCACGTAATAAAGCTTTACGTTGAGAACTTGTGCGTCCTAGTTTTCTGTATCCCATGACGGATGTTCCCTCCTTTGTTTACGTTATATGCGATATAAATGAAGTCGTCAGCCCACATTAGTGGGAAGTATTAGTCGTCTTTACGAAGACCTAAACCAAGCTCTTCAAGCTTATGTTTTACTTCCTCTAATGATTTACGACCAAGGTTACGAACCTTCATCATATCTTCTTCTGTTTTATTAGCTAATTCTTGTACCGTGTTAATTCCAGCACGTTTTAAGCAGTTATACGCACGAACAGAGAGGTCGAGTTCTTCGATAGTCATCTCAAGAACTTTTTCCTTTTTGTCCTCTTCTTTTTCTTCCATGATTACAGCCGTAGTAGCCTCATCCGTAAGATTTGCGAAGATATTTAAGTGTTCGATTAAAATTTTAGAACCTAGAGCCATCGCATCTTTCGGTCCGATGCTTCCGTCAGTCCATAAATCTAATGTTAACTTGTCATAGTTTGCAACTTGCCCAATGCGCGTGTTCTCAACTTGGTAAGTTACGCGGGACACAGGAGTATAAATTGAATCAATAGGAATTACACCAATTGCTTGATCCTCTTTTTTGTTCGCATCAGCAGTAGTGTAACCACGACCTTTTTTAGCTGTCATACGAACACGGAAGTTCGCATTACTCGCCAATGTAGCGATGTGTAAATCCGGATTTAAGATTTCAACATCACTGTCATGACGAATGTCAGCTGCCGTAACAACTCCTTCACCCTGTACATCAATCTCTAATGTTTTTTCTTCATCAGAGTAGATTTTAAGTGCGAGTTTTTTCATGTTCACGATAATCGTGGCAACATCTTCCTCAACACCTTGAACCGTTGAAAACTCATGTAACACGCCTTCGATATGAATAGCAGTTACAGCTGCACCAGGAAGTGAAGAAAGTAGGATACGACGTAAGGAGTTACCTAGTGTAGTTCCATATCCACGCTCGAGTGGTTCGATCACGAACTTACCGTACTTGGAATCTTCGCTTAACTCAACCGTTTCAATCTTTGGTTTTTCAATTTCAATCATTGTTCTTAACCCTCCTTCAAAACGTCGAAATCCGATTAGTTTGTACTAATCGATTGTCCCCCTTTAAGGCAGTTCACGATTGTGCACAACTTGAAGATTTATCTCTCTATTTTAACTAACATATTCATTATAGACATATGCATGAAAAATATACAAATCTAATTACACACGACGACGTTTTGGCGGACGGCAACCGTTATGAGGTACTGGAGTTACATCTTTAATAGCTGTAACTTCAAGACCTGCAGCTTGTAGAGCACGAATTGCAGCTTCACGACCAGAACCAGGACCTTTTACAGTTACCTCAAGAGTTTTTAAACCATGTTCCATTGACGTTTTTGCTGCAGTTTCTGCTGCCATTTGCGCTGCGAAAGGAGTAGATTTACGAGAACCTCTAAATCCTAACGCACCAGCACTTGACCAAGCAACTGCGTTACCATGCGTATCCGTAATTGTTACAATTGTATTGTTAAATGTAGAACGAATATGAGCAATACCTGCTTCAATATTCTTTTTTACACGACGTTTACGAGTATTTTGTTTGCGTGCCACTGTTCATTAACCTCCTTTACTAGGATTATTTCTTTTTGTTCGCTACTGTGCGACGTGGGCCTTTGCGCGTACGCGCATTGTTTTTCGTGTTTTGTCCACGAACTGGTAATCCACGACGATGACGGATTCCGCGATAAGAACCGATTTCCATTAAACGTTTGATGTTTAATGAAATCTCACGACGTAAGTCACCTTCTACCTTGAAACGGTCAACAACTTCACGAATTTTGTTAAGTTCATCTTCAGTTAAGTCACGTACACGAGTCTCTTCAGAAACGCCTGCTTCTGCTAAGATCTGGTGTGCCGTAGGGCGACCAATACCGAAAATATATGTTAATGAAATGACAACGCGTTTATCACGAGGGATATCAACACCTGCAATACGAGCCATTAGGTTACACCTCCTCTAAAAATCAACCTTGTTTTTGTTTATGTTTTGGATTTTCACAAATTACCATTACTTTTCCGCGACGTTTGATAACTTTACATTTTTCGCAGATCGGCTTAACAGATGGTCTTACTTTCATCTTTCAAAACCTCCTTATATGTTACGGAGCGTCTAATTATTTAAAACGATAAGTGATGCGACCACGAGTAAGATCATATGGCGATAACTCTATTGTTACACGATCACCTGGTAAGATACGAATGAAGTTCATACGAATTTTGCCAGAAACATGAGCTAAAATTACATGACCATTCTCGAGCTCGACTTTAAACATAGCATTTGGCAAAGTTTCTAATACTTTACCTTCTAACTCAATTACATCTTCTTTAGCCACAATAAAATCTCCTTTCTTCAAGTCATTGAGTAGACAACTACAGTGCATTACTTATTATTAAGTTTTGCCGAAGACTTGTGGAGAATACGATTGATGATCACAATTTCAGAAATAAATTTCTAAAACTGAATGAGTGATTTTCATGAGTACCATTCACAATGTATGCACACTCATAAGAGCAGCCTATTTGCAAGCTCATGAAGTTGTTGTCCGATTCTAAGACAAAGTTACTTTGTTACAACAGAAAGAATCTCCTCAATATCGACAAACACTTTGCTAATATCTTGGTTTCCGTTAACATCTTTGAGAATACCTTTGGCTGAATAGAACTCAATAAGCGGAGCAGACTGCTCGATATTGACAGCTAAACGATTGCCTACAGTTTCTTCATTATCATCAGAGCGTTGATAAAGCTCACCGCCACAACGATCACATCGTGTTGGATCTTGTGGAGGATTAAATACTAAGTGGTATGTCGCTCCGCATTCTTTACAAATTCGACGTCCCGTTAGACGCTCCATTAAAATAGAGGCATCAACGTCAATATTGATACAGAAGTTAAGTTCACGACCAAGTTCCTTTAATAAAGCATCAAGCGCTTCTGCTTGAGGTACTGTACGAGGAAAACCATCTAATAAGAATCCTTTTTCACAGTCATCTTTGCTCAAACGTTCTTTTACAATTCCAATTGTTACCTCATCAGGAACAAGTTGACCTTGGTCCATGAAAGATTTCGCTTTCACACCAAGCTCTGTGCCGCCTTTAATCGCTGCACGAAACATGTCACCTGTTGAAATATGTGGAATGTTATATTTTTCTACCATACGTTCTGCTTGCGTACCTTTACCTGCACCAGGTAAACCCATCAATAACAGATTCACTTTTGGACTACCCCCATCTTGGTTAAAGTAGCGAAGGGAAGTTTACACTTCCCATACGCTTATTTAATGAAACCTTGATAATGTCTCTTTACGAGCTGGCTCTCAAGTTGCTTCACAGTTTCCAGTGCTACACCTACTACGATGAGTAAGCTCGTTCCACCGATTTGCGCTGATGGTGGCAATTTCGCAATAGCGATGAAAATCATCGGCATTACAGCAATAAGTGCTAAGAAAATTGATCCAACAAACGTCAAACGGTATAACACAGCATTGAAGTATTCTTCGGTTTGTTTACCTGGACGAATGCCTGGTACATAACCGCCTTGTTTTTTAAGGTTCTCTGCCATTTGCTCAGGATTAACCTGAACGAACGCGTAGAAGTATGTGAAAGCAATGATGAGCGCAACGTACATCGTCATTCCAATCGGTTTCTGATAGTCAAAAACTCTGATAATCCAGTCGGCAACAGGGCTGCCTGCCCAAAACTGAGCAATCGTATACGGCGTCGTTATAAACGATACGGCAAAGATTACTGGAATAACACCTGCTGAATTGATTTTTAGCGGAAGGTGTGTACTTTGATTGCCCATTGCAGGCATCGTACCACCTGTACGCTTCGCATACTGAATTGGAATTTTGCGTGTTGCCTGTTGTATGAAGATAACTCCAACAACAATTGCAATCACAACTAAAACAATTAACACAACAGTCAGGATGCTAGTGAACATTTGATCCTTATCACCCGTGAACTGTTGAACGAGAATTTGTTCTAGCGTTGTTGGTAAAGCTGCGACGATTCCTGCAAAGATTAGAATGGAAATACCATTACCAACACCATGCGAAGTAATCTGTTCAGCTAACCACATGAGAAAAGCAGTACCACCCGTTAGAACAAGCATGATTGTAACATACGTTTTCCAACTTGGGTCTTGGATTAACTGTCCTTGTACCATGTTATTAAAACCAATACTCATGAATAAACCTTGAACAAGCGCTAATACAATAGTAAGGTAACGCGTTAACTGCGCGAGTTTTTTACGACCCATCTCACCTTGTTTAGACCATTCAGTAAGTTTAGGTACAACATCCATTTGGAGTAACTGGATGATGATTGACGCTGTAATGTACGGCATAATTCCCATCGCGAAGATAGAGAATCGTTGCAACGCACCACCGCCGAACATATTCAGTACACCAAAAATGTCATTTCCTGAAGTTTGGCTAGCAAAAGCTTCAACATTGATACCCGGAACTGGGATAAACGAACCTAATCGGAATACAACTAGCACAGCTAGTGTGAACAAAATTCGGTTACGAATATCCTTAACCTTAAATAGGTTAATGATCGTACTCATCTTAGATCACCTCAGTTGTTCCACCTGCTGCTTCGATTGCTTGAACTGCTGATTCACTAAACTTGCTAGCTTTTACAGTTAATTTTTTCTCTAATTTACCGTTTCCTAATACTTTAACACCACTACGAAGCTTGCTAATAACACCTGTCTCTAATAAAAGTTCTGGTGTTACTACTGTGCCTTCTTCAAACTGGTTCAGACGCTCAAGGTTCACAATTGCGAACTCTTTGCGGTTGATGTTCGTGAATCCACGTTTTGGTAAACGACGGAATAAAGGTGTTTGACCACCCTCGAAACCGAGGCGTACACCGCCGCCAGAACGAGCGTTTTGACCTTTATGTCCTTTACCAGCCGTTTTACCTTGACCAGAACCGATACCGCGACCAAGTCTTTTGCGCTCTTTACGAGAACCTTCTGCTGGCTTTAGTTCATGAAGTTTCATGCCGTTGGCACCTCCTTAACGAATCGCTTAGATTTCTTTAACGCTAACTAAATGAGATACTTTATTAATCATACCTAACATCGCCGCGTTTTCTTCTTTTACTACTGTTTGGTTCACTTTTTTAAGACCTAATGCTTCAACTGTAGCACGTTGATCTTGTTTGCGACCGATTACGCTGCGTGTGAGGGTAATTTCGAGTTGTTTAGCCATCTTAATTTCCCTCCTTATCCTAACAATTCTTGAACAGATTTGCCGCGAAGTTTTGCAACGTCTTCCGCACGTTTAAGTTGTTTTAAACCTTCGATTGTAGCACGAACCATGTTAATTGGTGTGTTCGAACCTAATGATTTTGATAAGATATCACTAACTCCAGCAAGTTCTAATACAGCACGAACTGGTCCGCCAGCGATAACTCCTGTACCTTCAGAAGCTGGTTTCAAGAATACTTGACCTGCTCCGAAGATTCCTGTGATTTCGTGAGGAATTGTAGTTCCTACTACTGGCACAGAGATTAAGTTTTTCTTTGCATCTTCTTCTGCTTTACGGATTGCATCAGGAACCTCTTGAGCTTTACCTGTGCCGAATCCAACTAAGTGACCGTTCTTATCGCCTACAACTACTAATGCAGCGAAACGGAAACGACGACCACCTTTTACAACCTTTGCAACACGGTTAATACCTACAACACGCGTTTCAAACTCATGTTTGCTTGTATCAATTGCACGCATGGTTATCCCTCCTTCACTTATTAGAATTGTAAGCCTGCTTCACGAGCAGCTTCTGCTAGTGATTTAACACGGCCATGATATAAATATCCGCCACGGTCAAATACAACTTCTTTAACGCCTTTCTCGATAGCGCGTGTAGCAACTAATGTACCAACAGCTTGCGCTGCTGCTACGTTACCTTTTGCGTCTAGAGAAAGTTCTTTATCTAATGTAGATGCACTTGCGATTGTTACGCCAGCTGCATCGTCAATGATTTGAGCATAAATATGCTGATTTGAACGAAAAACGTTTAGACGTGGGCGAATTGCAGTACCTTCTAACTTACGACGTACACGTGCATGACGCTTTTTGCGAACAACGTTCTTATCAGGTTTCGTGATCATGTAGTGTCACTCCTTCCTAGTAGCTTTTACGTTTACTTACCTGTTTTACCTTCTTTGCGACGTACTACTTCGCCTTCATAGCGAATACCTTTACCTTTGTAAGGCTCAGGTGCACGTACTGCACGGATGTTAGCTGCTAATGCGCCAACACGTTCTTTATCGATACCTTTGATAGAAATCTTTGTCGGAGCTGTTACTTCGATTTCGATTCCTGCTTCAGGTTCCATTTCAACTGGATGAGAGTAACCTACGTTAAGAACAAGCTTTGTACCTTGTTTAGACGCACGGTAACCTACCCCGATTAATTCTAAGTTACGAGTAAAACCATTTGTTACACCTTCAACCATGTTCCCTAAAAGAGCACGTGTTGTACCGTGTAATGCACGATTTAACTTTTCATCGTTTGGACGTTCTACAGTTAAAACGCCTTCCTCGATTTTGATTGTCATGTTTTCATGGAACTTACGAGTAAGTTCGCCTTTTGGACCTTTTACAGTCACAGTATTATCATCTGCAATTGTGATTGTAACATCAGCAGTGATTGGTAGTAATTTTTTACCTACACGAGACATAGTTGCACCTCCATTCGTCTTTTAGTCAATTACCAAACGTATGCAACAACTTCTCCACCAGCACCTTGTTGACGAGCTTCTTTGTCAGTTAAAAGGCCTTTTGATGTAGAGATGATTGCGATACCTAATCCGTTAAGTACACGAGGTACTTCATTTGATTTAGCATAAACACGTAAACCTGGTTTTGAAATACGCTTTAGGCCAGTGATTACACGCTCATTGTTTTGACCGTACTTTAAGAAAATGCGGATAACACCTTGTTTGTTATCTTCGATATATTCAACATCACGAACAAAACCTTCACGCTTTAAAATTTCAGCGATATCAGACTTGATTTTAGATTTTGGAATCTCTAATTTGTCGTGACGTACCATGTTTGCATTACGAATGCGAGTAAGCATATCTGCAATTGGATCTGTCATAGTCATTGTGAATTAACCTCCTTCCCGAAATGGGATTATTACCAGCTAGCTTTTTTAACGCCCGGAATTTGCCCTTTGTATGCGAGTTCACGGAAACAGATACGGCAAAGTTTAAATTTGCGTAATACTGAGTGTGGACGTCCGCAACGTTCACAGCGTGTATAAGCTTGAACTTGGAATTTCGGTGTGCGTTTTTGCTTCGCTATCATCGATTTTTTTGCCACGGTATACCCTCCTCTATTAAACGTTGGTAGTTATTATTTTTGGAATGGCATACCGAAAGCTGTAAGAAGCTCACGTGCCTCTTCATCTGTTTTTGCAGTTGTTACGATAACGATATCCATACCACGAACTTTATCTACTTTATCATAATCAATCTCAGGGAAAATCAACTGTTCTTTAACACCTAAAGTGTAGTTACCACGGCCATCGAAAGCTTTTTTCGATACGCCACGGAAGTCACGTACACGTGGTAAAGATACAGATACTAACTTGTCAATGAACTCATACATGTGCTCACCGCGTAAAGTAACTTTACAACCGATTGGCATACCTTCACGAAGACGGAATCCAGCGATTGAGTTCTTAGCACGAGTGATAACAGGCTTTTGACCAGCGATTTGTGTTAATTCTTCCACAGCTTTATCAAGAAGTTTAGAATTTTGCACAGCGTCACCAACACCCATGTTGATTACGATTTTCTCAAGTCGTGGGACTTGCATCACTGATTTATAGTTAAACTTGCTAACTAAAGCAGGTGTAATTTCTTTTGAATACTTTTCTTTTAGGCGGTTCATTTGTGGGACCTCCTTTCTTCAATAATTATTTATCTAAAATTTCACCAGATTTTTTGGCAACGCGAACTTTTTTACCGTCTACGAATGTATATCCCACACGAGTTGGTTGGCCAGTTTTAGGATCTACTGGTAATACGTTAGAAACGTGAATTGCAGCTTCTTTCTCAATGATGCCACCTTGTGGGTTAGCTTGAGAAGGTTTAGCGTGTTTCTTCACGATGTTGATACCTTCAACGATTACACGGTCTTTCTTAGGTAATGATTGTAAGATAACACCTTGTTTACCTTTGTCTTTACCTGTGATTACTTGGACTTTATCACCTTTTTTAACATGCATTTTACGGGCACCTCCTTAAATAAAGGCTACTATAGTTTTGTTAAATTATAGAACTTCTGGAGCTAGTGAAACGATTTTCATGAAACTGCTGTCGCGTAATTCACGAGCAACTGGTCCAAAAATACGAGTTCCACGTGGACTCTTATCATCACGAATTATTACTGCTGCATTCTCATCGAATTTGATGTAAGAACCGTCATTGCGGCGAACGCCACTTTTCGTACGAACGATTACAGCTTTGATTACATCACCTTTTTTAACAACGCCGCCTGGTGTTGCTTGTTTTACTGATGCAACGATAATATCACCGATATTAGCTGTCTTACGACCAGATCCACCTAGTACTTTGATACATAATAGTTCTTTAGCACCTGAGTTATCTGCAACTTTTAAACGAGATTCTTGTTGGATCATCTAAAGTTACCTCCCTTCGGACGTTTATTAAAATCCGAACATCATTAGATAATGATTGCTTCTTCAACAATCGATACAAGACGGAAACGTTTTGTAGCTGAAAGAGGACGAGTTTCCATGATACGCACGATATCGCCTACTTTAGCTGAATTGTTTTCGTCATGAGCTTTATACTTCTTTGAATATTTAACGCGTTTACCATATAAAGGATGCTTTTTGTAAGTTTCTACAACAACAGAGATAGTTTTATCCATGCCGTCTGAAACTACGCGACCTTGTAATACTTTACGTTGGTTACGTTCGCTCATTATAGCAAACCTCCCTCCATCGATTAATTGTTAGCACTTAGTTCACGTTCACGAACTACTGTTTTCATACGAGCGATTGCTTTACGCACTTCGCGGATGCGTGCAGTGTTCTCTAACTGGCCAGTAGCCAATTGGAAACGTAAATTAAATAACTCTTCTTTTAAAGACTTAATTTTAGCTTCGATTTCGGTAGTGGTTAAATCGCGGATTTCATTAGCCTTCATTAGAATCACCACCATTTTCACGTTTTACGAATTTACATTTAACTGGTAATTTGTGTGCAGCTAAGCGTAATGCTTCGCGTGCCACTTCTTCAGAAACGCCTGCAATTTCAAACATTACTTTACCAGGTTTTACTACTGCTACCCAACCTTCAGGAGCACCTTTACCAGAACCCATTCGGACTTCCAAAGGTTTCTTAGTATAAGGTTTAGAAGGGAAAATTTTAATCCATACTTTACCGCCACGTTTCATGTAACGAGTCATAGCACGACGAGCAGCTTCAATTTGACGGTTTGTGATCCAAGATGCATCTAAAGATTGTAAACCGAACTCACCAAAGTGAACTGTAGCTCCGCCTTTTGCTTTACCCTTCATGTTACCACGGTGTTCGCGACGATACTTAACGCGTTTAGGCATTAACATATTTATTTTCCTCCTTCCGCATTGCTTTTCTTCGTAGGAAGAACTTCACCACGATAAATCCATACTTTAACACCGATTTTACCGTACGTTGTGTCAGCTTCTGCTGTAGAGTAATCGATATCAGCACGTAACGTGTGAAGAGGAACTGTACCCTCGTTATAAGCTTCAGAACGAGCGATATCAGCGCCACCAAGACGACCAGAAGTCATAGTCTTGATACCTTGTGCGCCTGCGCGCATTGTACGACTGATTGCTTGTTTTTGAGCACGACGGAAAGAAACACGGTTCTCGATTTGACGAGCAATGTTTTCAGCAACTAACTTCGCATCTAAATCAGCTTTCTTGATTTCAACGATGTTAATGTGAACAAGTTTCTTGTCTTTAGCATTTGTGTTAGTTAAAGCGTTAAGTGATTTACGTAAAGCTTCAACCTCTGTACCACCCTTACCAATAACCATACCTGGTTTAGCAGTGTGAACAGTGATGTTTACACGGTTGCCTGCACGTTCGATTTCAACTTTAGAAACCGATGCATCTGCAAGACGCGTGTTGATATACTTACGAATTTTTAAATCCTCGTGTAATAAATCAGCGTAGTTTTTATCTGCGAACCATTTTGATTCCCAGTCACGGATGATACCTACACGAAGACCAATAGGATGTACCTTTTGACCCACTGTTATTCCCTCCTTACTTTTCTTTAACTACAATCGTAATGTGGCTAGTGCGTTTGTTGATTGCACTTGCGCGACCTTGAGCACGTGGACGGAAACGTTTTAACGTTGGTCCTTCGTTTACAAATGCCTCAGAGATATATAAACGATCTGTATCTAAGTTATAGTTATGTTCTGCGTTTGCAACTGCAGACAATAATAATTTTTCTACCACTGGTGAAGATGTTTTTGGCGTGTGGCGCATAATTGCGATTGCTTCGCCGATCTTCTTACCACGGATTAAGTCGATTACTAATCGAGCCTTACGTGGTGCGATACGAACAGTGTTTAATACTGCTTTCGCTTGCATGAGATTACCTCCTCTCATTAACGTCTAGTTTTCTTGTCGTCAGCGTCGTGACCTTTATAAGTGCGTGTTGGAGCAAATTCACCTAATTTATGACCGACCATATCTTCAGTCACATATACAGGTACATGTTTACGACCATCGTAAACTGCGATTGTATGACCAATAAATTGTGGGAAAATTGTAGAACGACGAGACCAAGTTTTAATAACTGACTTTTTCTCTGTTTCGTTCAACGCCTCTACCTTATTAAGTAAATGATCATCAATAAATGGTCCTTTTTTCAAGCTACGTCCCATGAGTTTTCCTCCCTTCGGTATTGCCCTACGGTTCGGATGAACCGTAGTTCAACTCCGTTATTTTTTACGACGACGTATAATAAATTTATCTGATGCGTTTGTTTTCTTACGAGTTTTAGCACCAAGTGTTGGTTTGCCCCAAGGAGACATTGGACTTTTACGACCGATAGGAGCTTTACCTTCACCACCACCGTGTGGGTGATCACATGGGTTCATTACAGAACCACGTACTGTTGGGCGTTTGCCTAACCAGCGTGAACGACCAGCTTTACCGATGTTGATAAGTTCGTGTTGTTCGTTACCAACTTGACCAACTGAAGCGCGGCAAGTGTTAAGAATTAAACGAGTTTCGCCTGATTGAAGACGTACGATTACGTACTTTCCTTCGCGACCTAATACTTGAGCTGAAGTTCCAGCTGAACGTACTAATTGGCCACCTTTACCAGGTTTTAATTCGATGTTGTGAATTACTGTACCAACAGGAACGTTTTGTAATGGTAATGCGTTACCGATTTTGATGTCAGCGTCAACGCCAGACATAATTTCCATTCCAACTTCTAAACCTTTAGGAGCTAGGATGTAACGCTTTTCACCATCTACATAGTTGATTAAAGCGATATTCGCTGAACGGTTTGGATCGTATTCGATCGTAGCAACGCGTCCTGGAATACCATCTTTTTCACGTTTGAAGTCGATGATACGGTATTGACGTTTATGACCGCCACCTTGATGACGAACAGTTAATTTACCCTGGTTATTACGACCAGCTTTGTTTTTAAGAGGCGCAAGCAACGATTTTTCTGGGCGGTCAGTCGTTAGTTCTGCGAAATCATTCGTAGTCATATTACGACGACCGTTAGTCGTTGGCTTATACTTTTTGATTGCCATCTTGTTTTCCCTCCTCTACATAGAGATGTAAGGCTTAAACACCTTCAAATAATTGAATTTCTTTGCTGTCAGCTGTAAGAGTTACGATAGCTTTACGGCGACGACTTGTTAAACCTGTATGACGACCTACGCGGCGTTTTTTTGGTTTGTAATTTTGTACGTTAACTTTTTCGACTTTTACACCGAAGATTGCTTCAATCGCTTGTTTCACTTCAGTTTTGTTCGCTTTTACAGCTACATCAAAAGTGTATTTACGATTTTCAAGCATTGTCATCGTGCGTTCAGTAATGACTGGGCGCTTAATAATATCACGAGGATCTTTCATTATGCAAGTACCTCCTCTACTTTTTCAACAGCAGTTTTAGTCATAATAATTTTGTTATGGCCTAAAACATCAAGAACGTTAATACCTGTAGCTTGAACTACTTTCACTCCAGGAATGTTGCTTGCTGATTTTACTACTGTTTCATTAACATCACCAGTAACGATAAGTACTTTACGGTCAACTGATAAGTTTGATAATACTGCCATCATTTCTTTTGTTTTTGGAGCGTCGAAGTTTAATGCGTCTAAAACGATTAACTCTTGATCTAAAACTTTAGAAGATAATGCAGATTTGATAGCTAAACGACGTACTTTTTTCGGTAACTTATACGCATAGCTGCGAGGAGTTGGTCCGAATACAATACCACCGCCACGCCATTGTGGTGAACGGATAGAACCTTGACGGGCACGACCAGTACCCTTTTGACGCCATGGTTTGCGTCCTCCGCCTCGTACTTCAGAACGAGTCTTTACTTTGTGCGTTCCTTGACGTAATGATGCACGTTGCATAATTACAGCGTCAAAAAGAACAGCTTCATTTGGTACAATGCCGAATACTGTGTCGTTAAGTTCGATCTCACCAACACTAGTACCAGCTTGATTTAACAATGCTACTTTTGGCATTATGTTTTCCTCCCTTCTGTGCAAAAATTAGTTTGCTTTTACCGCACTCTTTATGATTACGTTTGAACGCTTCGCGCCTGGTACGTTACCTTTTACAAGGATTACGTTGCGGTCAGTGTCAATACGAACTACTTTTAAGTTTTGAACAGTAACTTGCTCTCCACCCATTTGACCCGGTAAGTTTTTACCTTTGAATACACGGTTTGGAGCTACTGGACCCATTGAACCTGGGCGACGGTGATAACGACTACCGTGAGCCATTGGTCCGCGAGATTGACCGTGACGTTTAATTGTACCTTGGAAACCTTTACCTTTAGAGATTCCAGTTACATCAACAGTTTCACCTTCAACGAAAATCGCTGCAGTTACTTCTTGACCTAATTCATACTCACTAGCATCTACACCGCGAATTTCGCGAACGAAGCGCTTAGGAGTAGATTTTGCTTTTGAAGCATGACCTTGCTCTGGCTTATTCGTTAATTTTTCACGCTTGTCGCCGTGACCTAATTGAACAGCTGTATAACCATCTGTTTCGTTCGTTTTAACTTGTAATACCACGTTTGGGTTAACTTCAATTACAGTTACAGGAATTAATTCACCGTTCTCAGCGAATACTTGTGTCATTCCTAATTTTTTTCCTAAGATTCCTTTAGTCATCTCTTACACCTCCTAGAACAATGTGTTCTATTATAATTTAATCTCGATGTCCACACCTGATGGTAAGTCTAAACGCATTAATGAATCAACAGTTTGTTGTGTTGGGTTCACGATATCGATTAAACGTTTGTGTGTACGCATTTCAAATTGTTCACGAGAATCTTTGTACTTGTGAACTGCACGTAGAATCGTGTATACAGACTTTTCAGTTGGTAATGGAATTGGTCCACTTACCTGAGCACCTGAACGTTTTACTGTTTCTACGATTTTTTCAGCTGATTGATCAAGAATACGGTGATCATACGCTTTTAAACGGATACGAATTTTTTGCTTTGCCATAATTTTTCCCTCCTAACATCGCCTATTTTATGAATAGACTTCTCAGTGAAAACTATCCGACGCACATGCCATGGCAATGCGGCCGGGTGTGCCGGTAACCTTTCACTTCATCGCAGTCAAAAACACACTTTAATAGTATACAACGCCTATAAGATATTTGCAAGTGTTTCCTGCAAACTTATTACTTCTTTATTTAAACATATTTTTAACGACTTCGCCATTAGAATTTAATGGAAATTTTGTTACAAAAAAGAGAAACGGCGTACCGTTCCTCTTTCCTATAAAATCGCTATTAATTACTCAGTAATTGTAGCAACAACGCCAGCGCCAACTGTACGGCCACCTTCACGGATTGAGAATTTAGTACCTTCTTCAATCGCGATTGGAGCAATAAGTTCAACTGTCATTTCGATGTTGTCACCAGGCATTACCATCTCAACGCCTTCTGGTAAGTGAACTACACCAGTGATGTCAGATGTACGGAAGTAGAACTGTGGACGGTAGTTACCGAAGAAAGGAGTATGACGGCCACCCTCTTCTTTAGATAATACGTAAACCTCAGCTTTGAACTTCGTGTGTGGAGTGATTGAACCTGGTTTAGCTAAAACTTGACCACGTTGGATATCTTCACGTGCTACACCACGTAATAAAGCACCGATGTTGTCTCCAGCTTGACCTTGATCAAGAAGTTTACGGAACATCTCTACTCCAGTACATGTAGTTGCTTTTGGCTCTTCAGTGTAACCAACGATGTTGATAACGTCGCCAACTTTTAAGATACCACGGTCGATACGGCCAGTAGCAACTGTACCACGACCAGTGATTGAGAATACATCCTCAACTGGCATCATGAAAGGTTTGTCAGTATCACGAACTGGTTCTGGAATGTATGAATCAACTTCAGCCATTAATTCAACAACTTTTTCTTCCCACTCTACATCGCCCTCAAGAGCTTTTAATGCAGAACCTTTAACTACAGGGATATCATCGCCTGGGAAGTCATATTCAGAAAGAAGTTCACGAACTTCCATTTCTACTAATTCTAATAATTCTTCATCATCAACCATGTCGCATTTGTTTAAGAATACTACGATGTAAGGTACACCTACTTGGCGTGATAAAAGGATATGTTCACGAGTCTGTGGCATAGGGCCATCATTAGCAGATACTACTAAGATAGCTCCGTCCATTTGTGCAGCACCTGTGATCATGTTTTTAACATAGTCAGCATGTCCTGGGCAGTCTACGTGTGCATAGTGACGGTTTTCAGTTTCATACTCAACGTGAGCAGTTGAGATTGTGATTCCACGCTCGCGCTCTTCTGGAGCAGCATCGATCATGTCATAAGCCATTGCAGCACCTTTACCGCTACGACGAGCAAGTACAGTAGTGATTGCAGCTGTTAATGTTGTTTTACCGTGGTCAACGTGTCCGATAGTACCGATGTTACAGTGTGGTTTCGAACGGTCAAATTTTTCTTTAGCCATTAGAAAATCCTCCTTAGGATCATTGTTAATAAGTATAGTAAAACTTCTATATGTTCTATAGTAGGGGGAGACAAGCTCCCCTTACATAGTTTACATTAGATTAGGTTTTTATATCAACAGTTAAAGGTTATTCACCTTTACTTTTTTTGATAATTTCTTCAGATACACTGCGTGGTACTTCTTCGTAATGATCCATTGTCATTGCGAATGTTCCGCGACCTTGTGTATTTGAACGTAATGATGTCGCATAACCGAACATTTCAGAAAGTGGAACCATAGCACGAACAACTTGAGCGTTACCGCGCGCTTCCATACCTTCTACACGTCCACGACGAGAAGTGATGTCACCCATGATGTCACCTAAGTACTCATCAGGAATAACTACTTCTACTTTCATTACTGGCTCTAATAATACAGCTGAACATTTTGAAGCAGCTGATTTAAGTGCCATAGATGCAGCGATTTTAAACGCCATCTCACTCGAGTCAACATCATGGTATGAACCGAAGAATAGACGAGCTTTGATGTCAACTAGAGGATATCCAGCTACTACACCGTTTTTAAGTGCATCGATAAGACCAGCTTGAACTGGTGCGATATATTCACGTGGAATTACGCCACCTTTAATATCGTCGATGAATTCGAAACCTTTACCTTCTTCATTAGGCATGAACTCGATTACAACGTGACCGAATTGTCCACGACCACCTGACTGACGAGAGAATTTACCCTCAACTTCAGCAGAAGAACGGAAAGTTTCACGATAAGCTACTTGAGGTGCACCTACGTTCGCTTCAACTTTAAACTCGCGACGCATACGGTCAACGATGATGTCTAAGTGAAGTTCACCCATACCTGCGATAATTGTTTGACCCGTTTCTTGGTCAGTATGCGCACGGAATGTTGGATCTTCCTCTTGTAGTTTAGATAATGCAGTACCCATTTTATCTTGGTCAGCTTTTGATTTTGGTTCAATCGCTACTGAGATAACTGGTTCTGGGAACTCCATTGATTCTAAGATTACCGCATTTTTCTCTTCACAAAGAGTGTCGCCTGTTGTTGTATCTTTTAAACCTACAGCTGCAGCGATGTCACCAGAATAAACTGTTGCAATCTCTTGACGAGAGTTCGCATGCATTTGAAGGATACGTCCGATACGTTCACGCTTACCTTTTGTAGAGTTAATTACGTAAGAACCTGCATTTAATGTACCAGAGTACACACGGAAGAATGTTAACTTACCAACATAAGGGTCAGTCATGATTTTGAACGCTAAAGCTGCGAAAGGCTCTTCGTCGCTTGATTTACGTTCAATCTCTTCTTCAGTATCTACAGAGATACCTTTAATTGCTGGTACGTCTAGTGGTGAAGGTAAGTAATCAATTACTGCATCAAGCATTAATTGAACCCCTTTGTTTTTAAACGCAGAACCACAGATTACTGGGTAGAATGCTACGTCGCAAGTTGCCTTACGAATTGCAGCTTTTAACTCAGGAATTGTAATTTCTTCACCTTCGAGGTATTTCATCATCAACTCTTCGTCGAGTTCTGCAACTGCCTCTACTAGTTTACCACGGTATTCTTCCGCTAATTCTTTGTGCTCAGCAGGAATCTCAACTTTTTCGATATCCGTGCCAAGATCGTTTTTGTACATATAAGCACACTCTTCAACTAAGTCGATGATGCCAGTAAACTGGTCTTCTGCACCGATTGGAAGTTGAATTGGGTGTACGTTAGCTTGTAAACGATCAACTAAAGTGCCAACAGAGTATAAGAAATCTGCGCCAATTTTGTCCATTTTGTTTACGAAAACGATACGTGGTACATGATATGTCGTTGCTTGACGCCATACTGTTTCTGTTTGTGGTTCTACACCTGATTGAGCATCAAGTACAGCTACCGCACCATCAAGTACACGTAATGAACGTTCAACTTCAACTGTGAAGTCTACGTGTCCTGGTGTATCGATGATGTTTACACGGTTTTCTTTCCACGCAGCTGTTGTCGCAGCAGATGTGATAGTGATACCACGCTCTTGCTCTTGCTCCATCCAGTCCATCGTTGCAGCACCTTCGTGCACCTCACCGATTTTGTGTACTTTACCTGTGTAATAAAGGATACGCTCTGTCGTTGTTGTTTTACCAGCATCAATGTGAGCCATAATCCCGATGTTACGAGTTTTAGCTAACGAGAACTCTCTTGTCATTGGTTACGTTCTCCTTCCATATCCATAAATTTAGTTTGAACTTATATAGGAATAGCTGAAGTTTACCAACGATAGTGAGCAAATGCTTTGTTAGCTTCTGCCATTTTGTGAGTATCTTCACGTTTCTTAACAGCTGCACCAGCGCCGTTTGCTGCGTCCATAAGTTCGCCAGCTAAACGCTGTTCCATTGTTTTTTCACCGCGTTTGCGAGAATAATTCACTAACCAACGAAGTCCTAACGTCGAACGACGGTCTGGGCGCACCTCAACTGGTACTTGGTAGTTTGCACCACCTACACGACGAGCGCGTACTTCTAATACAGGCATGATGTTCTTAAGAGCTGCTTCGAATACTTCCATAGGCTCTTTTCCTGTACGTTCTTGAATTAATTCAAATGCATTATATATGATTTTTTGAGCTGTTCCGCGCTTACCGTCGATCATTAATTTGTTTACTAAACGTGTTACAAGTTTAGAATTGTATAACGGATCTGGTAATACATCGCGCTTAGCTACAGGTCCTTTACGTGGCATAGATTTTTCCTCCTTTCAAATGTTGTCCATCACAGCTTAAAAAATACTTATTTCTTAGCAGCTTTAGGACGCTTTGTTCCGTATTTAGAACGACTTTGCATACGCTTGTCTACACCTGAAGTATCAAGTGCTCCACGTACGATGTGATAACGTACTCCTGGTAAATCCTTTACGCGTCCACCACGAATAAGAACAACGCTATGTTCTTGTAAGTTATGTCCGATACCTGGGATATACGCAGTTACCTCGATTCCGTTTGTTAAACGTACACGAGCGTATTTACGTAACGCTGAGTTTGGTTTTTTTGGTGTCATCGTACCTACACGAGTACACACTCCACGTTTTTGTGGTGAAGAAATGTCTGTTTGTTCTTTTTTGAAGCTGTTAAATCCCTTGTTTAATGCTGGAGATTTTGACTTCCAAACTTTATTGATACGACCTTTTCTAACTAACTGATTAATAGTAGGCATGAGTCTTCCTCCCTTCGTAATTTATGACCACAGTTCCTGGTGGTTCATTTTTAATCAAAAAACAAGATCTGCAATTGCAGATTCTAGTTAACAAGTTTAGCTACTGTGGCTGCACCAACATCAATGCCGAACTGACGTCCTAATTCAACCATGGTTGAAACGTAAGTTACTTTGACGCAATGTGCTTCGGCTACAGACACAACATTATTAATTATACACACATCTGAATCATTTGCAAGTAAAACTTCAGAAACTGTGCCTTTCTTAATTTCTCGTAACGTTTGGTTTCGTCCAACAACATAGTTAGACACTTCTTCATTAGACAACTTGACCATCCTCCAAAGTATCAATCATCGGCATTCACCTTTTGTATAGTAGCACTTATTCACCTACTACGTCAACGTACGATTGTTTTCTTTACATGAAATTATTGAAAAAGGAAGCGTGTAGCAAACATTTGCTACACGCACCTTCTATTTATACCATTGGTTCTTCGATTACTTCTGGTTTTTCTTCATTTGCTTTGATTAAATTCACGCCGCGATAACGGTGCATACCTGTACCTGCTGGAACAAGCTTACCGATGATTACGTTCTCTTTCAAGCCGAGTAACTCATCGCGTTTTCCTTTAATCGCTGCATCTGTAAGAACACGTGTTGTTTCTTGGAACGACGCTGCTGATAAGAAGCTGTCTGTTTCAAGTGACGCTTTTGTAATACCGAGTAATACTGGACGACACGTCGCTGGACGGCCACCTTTATCAAATGCTTTTTTGTTCGCATCTGTAAAGTTATGGATATCAAGTAGTGTTCCTGGTAGTACATCTGTATCCCCTGCATCAAGAACGCGAACTTTACGAAGCATTTGTCGTACCATTACTTCAATATGCTTATCGCCAATTTCTACCCCTTGAATTCGGTAAACACGTTGTACTTCACGAAGCAAGTAGTTTTGTACTGCTTCTGTACCTTTAATTTTTAGAAGTCCTTTTGGATCAATAGAACCTTCCGTTAATACATCCCCACTCACAACTTCATCGCCATCTTGAACTTTCAGACGAGCGCCGTATGGTACAGGGTAACGTTTCGTTTCTACTTTACCAGTAACAACAACTTCTTGTTTGTTTTTCGCATCGCGCTCAATACTAACGACACCCGCAACTTCCGTAATCAGGGCTTCCCCTTTTGGATTACGTGCTTCGAATAGTTCTTGAACACGCGGAAGACCTTGTGTAATATCGTCTCCTGCTACACCACCTGTATGGAATGTACGCATCGTTAACTGTGTTCCTGGCTCACCGATTGATTGGGCAGCGATGATACCAACTGCTTCACCAACTTCAACGTCTGAACCTGTCGCTAAGTTACGACCATAACATTTCTTACACACACCATGACGTGTATTACAAGAGAAGGCTGAACGGATTGTAACACTTTCAACACCAGCATCAACAATTGTTTGTGCTAAGTCTTCTGTTAACAACTCGTTACGACCAACAATTTCTACACCCGTTGCTGGATGAAGGATTGTTTTATGTGTAAAACGACCAACAAGACGGTCATACAATGTTTCGATAATTTCATTACCTTCTTTGATAGCTGTAATGAATAGACCGCGGTCAGTGCCACAATCATCTTCGCGAACGATAACATCTTGTGCTACGTCTACGAGACGACGTGTTAAGTAACCTGAGTCAGCTGTTTTTAGTGCTGTATCGGCAAGACCTTTACGCGCACCATGCGTCGAGATAAAGTATTCGAGTACTGTTAAACCTTCACGGAACGAAGATTTAATCGGTAATTCGATAATTTTACCAGATGGAGCGGCCATCAGACCACGCATACCTGCAAGCTGTGTGAAGTTGGACGCGTTACCACGGGCTCCAGAGTCACTCATCATGAAGATAGGATTTCGAATATCAAGGGATTTCATTAGTTTCTCTTGAATTCTGTCTTTTGCTTTACTCCAGATTTCAATTACACGTTGATAGCGCTCTTCCTCTGTGATTAAACCACGACGGAATTGTTTCAACACTTTATCAACACGGTCCTGTGCTTCTACAAGAATATCTTTCTTTTCTGCTAATACGATGATATCAGATACACCTACAGTGATACCTGCTTTCGTTGAATAACGGAAACCAAGATTTTTCATGCGGTCAAGCATCTTAGACGTTTCTGTAATTTTGAAGCGTTTGAACACTTCAGCGATGATATTTCCAAGAATCTTTTTCTTGAAAGGATCAACTTCTGGTTGAGCTTCGATAAATGCTCTTATGTCAGTACCTTTTTCCACGAAATATTTCTCTGGCGTCTGGTTTTGTAAGTTATCATTTGTCGGCTCATTAATATAGTAGAATGACGGCGGTAAGATTTCGTTAAAAATCAATTTACCAACAGTCGTTACAAGCATTTTACGTTTTAATTGATCGTTTAGCGCTTCGTCTTTAACGAAAGTAGGATTCGGAACGCTCGCTGCACTCACTGCAATACGCGTGTGTAAATGAACATAGCCATTTTGGTATGCAATTAATGCTTCGTTCGTATCTTTGAAAATCATACCTTCGCCGACAGCACCTGGTCGTTCCATCGTTAAGTAATAGTTACCTAATACCATATCCTGTGAAGGTGTTACTACCGGTTTTCCATCTTTAGGATTCAAGATGTTTTGTGCTGCAAGCATTAGAATACGTGCTTCTGCTTGTGCTTCTGCCGATAGTGGAACGTGAACTGCCATTTGGTCACCATCAAAGTCAGCGTTGTACGCTGTACATACAAGAGGGTGAAGACGAATTGCACGACCTTCTACGAGTGTTGGTTCGAATGCTTGGATACCAAGTCTGTGAAGCGTCGGTGCACGGTTAAGTAAAACCGGATGCTCACGGATAACATTTTCTAATACATCCCATACATCATGATCTAAACGTTCAATCTTACGTTTAGCACTCTTAATGTTATGCGACAGACCACGTCCTACGAGTTCTTTCATTACAAATGGCTTGAATAGTTCAAGTGCCATTTCTTTTGGAAGACCACATTGGTACATTTTTAAGTTTGGACCTACTACGATAACCGAACGACCAGAATAGTCAACACGTTTACCAAGTAAGTTTTGACGGAAACGACCTTGTTTACCTTTAAGCATATGCGATAAAGATTTTAACGGACGATTTCCTGGTCCAGTAACCGGACGGCCACGACGACCATTATCGATTAAAGCATCGACAGCTTCTTGGAGCATACGCTTTTCGTTTTGAACGATAATGCTCGGTGCGCCAAGATCTAATAAACGCTTCAAACGGTTATTACGGTTAATTACACGACGGTATAAGTCGTTTAGATCACTTGTTGCAAAGCGTCCACCATCAAGTTGTACCATCGGACGTAATTCTGGTGGAATTACCGGTAGTACATCTAAAATCATCCATGAAGGATCATTTCCTGAGTTACGGAATGCTTCAAGTACTTCTAATCGTTTAATTGCACGTGTACGTCGTTGTCCTTGTGAGTTTTTAAGCTCTTCTTTTAAGAATTCAACTTCTCTTTCAGAATCGATATCTAAAAGAAGTTTCTTCACAGCTTCAGCACCCATCGAAGCTTGGAATGCATTTCCGTACTTCTCTTTGTTTGCGCGGAAGTCTTTATCTGTTAATAAATCCTTCTTAGCAAGTGGCGTATCACCTGGGTCTGTTACAAC
Organism: Bacilli bacterium; assembly: GCA_051648945.1. GTDB lineage: Bacteria > Bacillota > Bacilli > JBOFGC01 > JBOFGC01 > JBOFGC01. The sequence goes on along the minus strand of JBOFGC010000498.1, from coordinate 9,149 downwards.
ATATGAAGCAAAATAAATGATTTCTTCAAGTGCACGTGGGCTCATATCAAGTACGAGACCCATACGACTTGGGATACCTTTAAAGTACCAAATGTGTGAAACAGGGGCAGCTAACTCAATATGCCCCATACGCTCACGACGAACTTTTGAACGTGTTACTTCTACGCCACAACGGTCACAAACAACACCTTTGTAACGAACACGTTTATATTTACCACAGTTACATTCCCAATCTTTTGTTGGTCCGAAAATACGCTCGCAAAACAGACCATCTTTCTCAGGCTTTAATGTACGATAGTTAATTGTTTCAGGTTTTTTTACTTCACCGAAAGACCACGATCGAATTTTATCTGGTGAAGCTAATCCAATCTTCATGGCACTGAAATTATTTACATCTATCAAGAGGCCTACCTCCCTTAATTTTTCAGGTTTTTCCTCTTACTCTTTAACAGTTTCAACTTCAGAGGCTTGACGATCAAATGGCGTTTGCTCTTCTTCATCATCCATATCACGCATTTCAATCTCTTCGTCATTACTGTTCAACATCTTAACGTCCATACCTAGACTTTGAAGCTCTTTAATTAATACTTTAAACGATTCCGGAACGCCAGGTTCTGGTACGTTTTCGCCTTTAACAATCGCTTCATATGTTTTCACACGACCAACAACATCATCTGATTTAACTGTAAGAATTTCTTGAAGTGTATATGCCGCACCGTATGCTTCAAGTGCCCATACTTCCATCTCACCAAAACGCTGTCCACCGAACTGCGCTTTACCACCAAGTGGCTGTTGCGTAACAAGTGAGTATGGTCCTGTTGAACGTGCATGAAGTTTATCATCAACCATGTGTGCAAGTTTAATCATGTACATGATACCTACAGAAACACGGTTATCAAATGCTTCACCAGAACGTCCATCATAGAGAACTGTTTTCGCATCACGTGCCATACCAGCTTCTTCAAGTGTAGCCCATACATCTTCCTCACGCGCGCCATCAAATACTGGACATGCAACGTGAATTCCAAGGTAACGAGCTGCCATACCTAAATGAAGTTCTAACACCTGACCGATGTTCATACGCGATGGTACACCGAGTGGATTTAACATGATATCTACTGGTGTGCCGTCTGGCATAAACGGCATATCTTCTTCTGGAAGAATACGCGAGATAACACCTTTGTTACCATGTCGTCCGGCCATTTTATCCCCTTCAGAAATCTTACGTTTCTGAACGATATAAGCACGTACTAATTGGTTAACACCTGGTGGTAATTCGTCGCCATCTTCACGGTTAAATACTTTAACGTCAAGAATGATTCCGCCGCCACCATGTGGTACACGAAGTGATGTATCACGTACTTCACGTGCTTTCTCACCGAAGATTGCATGAAGTAAACGTTCTTCTGCTGTAAGTTCTGTTACACCTTTTGGCGTTACTTTACCTACGAGTAGGTCTCCGTCTTTTACTTCTGCTCCGACACGAATGATTCCGCGGTCATCAAGATTACGTAAAGCATCTTCACCAACATTTGGAATATCGCGCGTAATTTCTTCAGGTCCGAGTTTCGTATCACGAGCTTCACTCTCATATTCTTCAATATGGATCGAAGTGTATACATCGTCTTTTACAAGACGCTCACTCATAATGATAGCATCCTCGTAGTTGTAACCATCCCATGTCATGAAGGCAACAAGAACGTTACGTCCTAATGCAAGTTCACCTTTTTCCATTGATGGTCCATCTGCTAAGATTTCACCTTTTGTTACAATATCGCCTTTTTTAACAATCGGGCGTTGGTTGTAACAAGTACCTTGGTTTGAACGTACGAATTTAGATAAGCGGTAGCGATCTAATTCGCCTTCTGTTACTTGACCATCTACTTCGACTAAACGACGAACGGTAATTTGCTTCGCTTCGACATGTTCTACTCGACCATATTGCTTACAAATTACTGCAGCTCCTGAGTCTTTCGCACTTACATATTCCATACCTGTACCGACAAATGGCGATTCAGGGTTTAACAATGGAACTGCTTGTCGTTGCATGTTCGCTCCCATGAGCGCACGGTTCGAGTCATCGTTCTCTAAGAAAGGAATACATGCTGTTGCCGATGAAACAACCTGTTTCGGCGATACATCCATGTAATCAACGCGTTCACGTTTCATTACAGTATTGTCACCGCGGAAACGTACAACAACATCTTCATCTAAGAATGAACCATCTTCATCTAAACGTGCGTTCGCTTGTGCTACAACATAATTATCTTCTTCGTCAGCAGTTAAATAGTCAATACGTCCTGTCACTCGACCTGTTTCAGGGTCAACACGACGATATGGCGTTTCGATAAATCCGAACTTATTTACTTTTGCATAAGAAGAAAGTGAGTTAATAAGACCGATATTTGGTCCCTCTGGTGTTTCAATTGGACACATACGACCGTAGTGAGAGTAATGAACGTCACGCACTTCAAAGCCTGCGCGTTCACGCGTTAAACCACCGGGTCCGAGCGCCGATAGACGACGTTTATGTGTTAACTCTGCTAATGGATTTGTTTGGTCCATGAACTGAGACAACTGAGAGCTACCAAAGAACTCTTTAATAGAAGCAATTACAGGACGAATGTTGATTAATGCCTGTGGTGTAATTGCATTTGTATCTTGAATACTCATACGTTCACGAACAACACGTTCCATACGCGTTAAACCGATACGGAATTGGTTTTGTAATAACTCACCAACTGAACGTAAACGACGGTTACCTAAATGATCAATATCATCTGTTGTGCCGCAATCATATAATAGATTAAAGAAGTAAGAAATCGACGCAATAATGTCTGCTGGTGTGATATTTTTAATATCCGTATCAACATTAGCATTGCTAATTACATTGATTGTACCGCCTGTTTCTTTTTCTTTAATTTTCAATACTTGAACATCAAATTCACCTTCAAGAACGCCGTTATGTGGACGTAATGTTTTCATACCAAGTAGTTCGCCACTTTCTTGGTTTTCAACACTTTCCCATAACTTATCAAGTGTACGACGATCTAATTCAGCGCCATCCGACTCAATAATTTCACCGTTAGCATCAACGATATGTTGACCAAGTACTTGACCTAACAAGCGGTTCTTCATGTGTAATTTTTTATTAATTTTATAACGACCAACATTTGCTAAATCATAGCGTTTTGGATCGAAGAAACGAGTGTAGAGAAGATTCTTCGCATTCTCAACTGTTGGTGGTTCTCCTGGACGTAGACGCTCATAAATTTCAATAAGCGCGCGGTCAGAGTTGTCTGTGTTGTCTTTTTCAAGCGTATTACGAACATACTCATTATCACCTAAAAGGTCGATAATTTCTTGGTCTGTTCCAAAACCTAATGCACGTAAAAGAACCGTTACAGGTAATTTACGCGTGCGGTCAATACGAACGTAGACAACATCTTTTGCGTCTGTTTCGTATTCTAACCATGCACCACGGTTTGGAATAACTGTTGCACCAAAAATTGGTTTACCATTTTTATCAATGGTTCTGTTAAAATACACACCAGGTGAACGTACTAACTGAGAAACGATTACGCGCTCAGCACCGTTAATAATAAAAGTACCTGTTTCAGTCATTAACGGGAAATCACCCATAAACACTTCTTGTTCTTTGAGTTCTCCTGTTTCTTTGTTTAACAGACGTACTTTTACGCGAAGTGGTGCAGCGTATGTAACATCACGTTCCTTTGATTCTTCAACAGAGTACTTCGGCTCGCCTAGCACATAATCTACAAACTCTAAAGACAAATTGCCTGTAAAGTCTTCAATTGGTGAAATTTCTTTAAACATTTCACGCAACCCTGTGTCCAGGAACCATTCATAAGAAGTGGTTTGAATTTCAATTAGATTCGGAAGCTCTAGCACTTCACTAATGCGTGCGTAACTTCGGCGTTCGCGGTGTCGTCCGTATTTGACGTTTTCATGACTTGTCAAATGATTCACCCCTCAACTTATAGTTAGATTTTAGGACTGATGATTAAAATTTTATGTGAGTAAAAATAATAATGAAAACAATGTGATAAAAAAGAAGGATTTGTTCTAAAAATAAAAATGGCTTTCAACAATAGAAAACCCCATTTTTACACACTCTCTGTTCATTATTTCCAACGTTTGGAAAAATATACAAACTGAATATATATAAAAGTACACACATATTCGCATTTTAATACTGTATCACAACAAAAAAAATACGTCAACTTTTTTTTGATTTTATGATATAATACCCTTTCTCTTTTTTCACAACATCCACTTCAGCAAATAACGTCTCTAATTTCGCGATTGCTGATGGTGCACCTTGCTTTCGTTGGATAACAATCCAAAACTCACCTTCTGCTTGTAAACACTGGTACGCTTGATCAAACAACTGATGAACAACTTCTTTTCCTGCACGAATCGGCGGATTTGAGATAATACAATCAAACACTTGATCTGCAATGCTGTCTAATAAGAAACTTTCTTTCACATCCACGCGTTCAGCTACACCATTTCGTTGTGCGTTGCGTTTCGAAAGTGCGACTGCACGTTCGTTTACATCAACCATTTGCACAAACACATCATTATTTTTCGCCACATAAATGCCAATCGGCCCATATCCGCAGCCAATATCAGCTACAGTTTTTGCTTTTGGTGCGATTGTTAAATTCTCTAAAAGTACAACTGTACCGAAATCTACACCCTTTTTAGAAAAAACACCGGCATCAGTTTCAAAAGAAAGCATAGAATTATGAATGGAAGTAGAGACTAAACGCACATCTGAAGCAACGCTTGGCTTATTGCTATAGTAATGCTCACTCATGACACACTCTCTCCTTTATACACACCTAAATTTAATATGTGCAGTATTTTTAGTAATAACCAAAAAAGCCCGCTTTTTCAAGCGAGCTTTTTAAGAAAGGTAAAATTATTTAACTTCAACTTTTCCGCCAAGTTCTTCGATTTTGCCTTTGATTTCTTCAGCTTCTTCTTTAGTAGCTGCTTCTTTAAGAGCTTTAGGAGTGTTGTCAACAACCTCTTTCGCTTCTTTTAAACCTAATCCAGTGATTTCACGAACCACTTTGATTACGTTGATTTTCTTAGGACCAGCTTCAACTAAGATTACGTCGAATTCTGTTTGTTCTTCAGCAGCTGGAGCAGCGCCACCAGCCATAACTGCTACAGGAGCTGCAGCTGTTACACCAAATTCTTCTTCGATAGCTTTAACTAAGTCGTTAAGCTCTAAAACTGTCATATTTTTAACCGCTTCAATGATTTGTTCTTTAGTCATTGTAATTATCCTCCTTGAATGTTAGGAAATTTTATTTTTTGTTAAGCTGCAAAAATTAAGCGCTTTGCTCTTCTTTTTGGTCTGCAACTGCTTTTGTAACAAGAGCAAGGTTGCGGATTGGCGCTTGAAGTACGCTGAGTAACATTGATAGTAAACCTTCACGTGATGGTAATTCAGCAAGTGCTTTCACATCATCAGCAGAAGATACAGTACCTTCGATAATACCAGCTTTAATTTCTAACGCTTCGTTCTTTTTAGCGAACTCATTAATAATTTTCGCAGGTGCGATAACATCGTCGTTTGAGAACGCGATAGCAGATGGACCTGTTAAGATTTCATCTAAACCTGTTAATTCTGCTTCAGCACAAGCGCGACGCATTAATGTGTTTTTGTAAACTTTAAATTCTACTCCAGCTTCACGAAGCTGTTTACGTAGTTCTGTAACTTGACCTACATTCAAACCACGGTAGTCAACAACAACTGTTGTTTTAGACGCACGTAATTTTTCAGCGATTTCAGCTACAACTACTTGTTTAGTTTCAACTGCACTATTCATTCTTACACCTCCTACAGTATTTTCATATATACCGAAAAAAACCACTGTGAAAACCAGAAGTAGACACAGTGGGATCATTGCATAAAATAATTAAATAATAAGCAACACCTCGGTAGGATTTACGTTACGAAAACACCTACTGTCTACGGTATATAGGAAGTTATTTGATTAACAACGTTTACTATTGTATCACGCTGTGTTTTTAATTGTCAAGTTTAGTTTGCAGGGCTGAATGAGCTAACATCAACTTTAACACCAGGTCCCATTGTAGAAGATAATGTTACGTTCTTCATGTAAGTACCTTTAGCAGCAGACGGTTTAGCTTTCACTAAAGTTTCGTATACTGTTTGTAAGTTTTCAGCTAATTTATCAGTGTCAAACGATTTTTTACCGATAGGCACGTGGATGTTTCCAGCTTTGTCTACACGGTATTCAACTTTACCAGCTTTGATGTCGTTGATTGCACGAGTAACATCAAATGTTACTGTACCAGTTTTAGGGTTCGGCATTAAACCTTTAGGTCCTAATACACGTCCTAATTTACCAACTTCACCCATCATGTCAGGAGTTGCAACGATTACATCAAAGTCAAACCAACCTTGTTGGATTTTGTTGATATAGTCGCTATCGCCAACGTGATCTGCACCAGCAGCTTCAGCTTCTTTAGCTTTTTCGCCTTTAGCGAAAACTAATACGCGAGAAACTTTACCAGTACCGTTTGGTAAAACAACTGCGCCACGAATTTGTTGGTCAGCTTTCTTAGGGTCTACTCCTAAACGGAAAGCAACTTCAAGTGTAGCGTCAAATTTAACATAACTAGTTTTTTTAACTAAGTCGATTGCTTCTGAGACAACGTAACTTTGCGTGCGGTCAACAAGCTTAGCTGCGTCTAAATAATTTTTACCTCTTTTAGGCATTAGAAATTCCTCCTCAATATGTGGTTATAACGGATAAAAACCTCCCACGAATAAAGGCTGCGCTTTGGTTAACCTAGACGCAACCTCACCGTACGAAAAACAAGTGCTAGGGATTAATCTTCGATCACAATACCCATGCTACGTGCAGTACCTTCAACCATACGCATTGCAGACTCAACGTTTGCAGCGTTTAAGTCAGGCATTTTTGTTTCAGCGATTTCGCGTACTTTATCACGCTTAACCGTTGCTACTTTTTTGCGGTTTGGTTCACCAGAACCAGACTCAATACCAGCTGCTTTTTTAAGTAATACTGCTGCAGGTGGAGTTTTTGTGATGAATGTGAATGAGCGATCTTCGAATACTGTAATTTCTACAGGAATGATAAGACCCACTTGTTCAGCTGTACGAGCGTTGAACTCCTTACAGAATCCCATAATGTTAACACCTGCTTGACCTAATGCAGGACCAACCGGTGGCGCTGGATTTGCTTTACCAGCAGGAATTTGAAGTTTTACAATTTTAATAACCTTTTTTGCCACGAGACACACCTCCTTAAGTCCGTGATGTGGTTTATGGGGACTAGCCCCTCCCACTCATCTAAGAAATGACGCTTTGCGTCGAATCTTTCAGTGTTTGTTTAGAAAATGGCACACTGACCTTGAAATTCTACCACTTCAATGTGCAGAATGCAAGTTTTTTTAAATTTTTTCTATTACAGATATTTCTTCTTCAACTAAAGTTTCACGTCCATTAAACGCTTCTACTTTAATTTTCACACGTTTTTTATCTTGTTCAATGGATTGGATTACACCAACACTGCCTTGGAATAATCCCCCTTTAATCTTAACTGTTTCACCCAGCTCAAATCCATGATCAAATTTTTCCAATTCCATGCCCATCGTTTTTAAGATGCGCGTTACTTCATCAGGAAGTAACGGTGTTGGTTTTGAACCTGCACCTGCAGAACCTACGAAACCTGTTACACCTGGTGTGTTACGCACGACATACCAAGAATCGTCTGTCATTAACAATTCAACAAGAACGTAACCTGGAAACACTTTACGTTTCACTTCACGTTTTGAACCTGATGCTGTTTCAATTGTTTCGAGCTCTTCTGGAACTACAACACGAAAAATCTTATCCAGCATGTTCATTGATTCAACACGCTTTTCAAGATTTGCTTTCACTTTATTTTCATAACCTGAGTACGTATGAACAACGTACCAATGTTTTTCCATTTCCATGATTGTCATCTCCTAACAAACTTTTTTAAGTAAACTAAAAAACCCGCATTCGACGGGTTTCTGTATCAAAAACATTGTTTACGAACAAACTGTTTCTTATTCGCTTTTCACTACTTTGTTACGACGAAATTTACGACAGATGAAATACCTTTATCAACCGCAAAGAAAAATAAACCAAAAAATACAACTGTACCAATTACAATCAATGTAGAATTTACTAATTCTTTACGCTTTGGCCAACTTACTTTGCGAACTTCACTTCGTAAGTTTTTGAAAAAGTTTTTTAAAAAATTCATGCCCCTTAATACCCCCACAAAACATTTGCGTTATTTAGTTTCTTTATGTAAAACGTGCGCATTGCATACTTTACAAAATTTATTTACTTCTAAGCGTGTGGTTGTTGTATTATTCTTCGGCAATGAATAATTTCTGCTTCCACACTGCGAACATGCTAACGTAACCTTCATAATTTCAGCTTCCTTATTACGAATTCAATAATTAATGCTAACACTTTTCAGAAAAACTGTCAATGAACGACAAGATAAACTATAGTGAGTACGCATTAAATTCAGGAAACTTCTCCATTTTCTTTTTAATTCGTTGTAAAGCGTTATCAATTGACTTTACATGGCGATTTAAAAGCACTGAAATTTCTTGATATGTTCTGCCGTCAAGATACAATTCCAATACGTCTTTCTCTAGATTACTTAATATTTCATTTACTTTCAATTCGATTAGTGCTAAATCTTCTTGAGTAATTAACATGGATGCAGGGTCTGTGGTCTTCACTTCGGAGATAATGTCTAGTAGCGTTCGGTCGGATTCATCTTCATACATTGGCTTGTCCAATGATATATACGAATTTAACGGAATGTGTTTTTGTCTTGTTGCCATCTTGATTGCGGTTATCATATGCCTTGTTATGCATAACTCCGCAAACACACGAAATGTTGTGAGTTTATCTTCATTAAAATTACGAATGGCTTTATATAATCCAATCATACCTTCTTGAACTACGTCATCTTTATCGGCTCCGACAAGAAAGTAAGAGCGAGCTTTGGCTTTTACAAAAGGTTTATAGCGCTTAATTAGATGTTCGAGCGCATCTTGGTCGCTTTGTC
>JBOFGC010000497.1:0-4868 GCA_051648945.1 Bacilli bacterium | reverse complement strand
AGTTGTTTCTTTTGTTGTTGCTAGGCTTGTTCTGTTGGTGCTTGTTGTTTATCTTTTTTTTGTTTTTTCTTTTTTTCATTTTTGTTTTTCGCCATAATAAACACCACCTTCTGCTGTTATTATGTGCAGAGAACGTATTTTTACAAGAAAAAAATATAATTTACAATGAGAAACACACCAATACTAAGGCAATAAGCGATTGTCATGAGCGTATTACTCTGTTCAATTTTTTGAAGGGATAACTCCTGAATCGGAAGACCCATATATGCACGAAATTGACGTACTCCTCCGTATACATTCCAGCCACCTAACTGAACATCTAATGCATAGGCAAAAGCTGATTCTGTCCATCCCGAGTTTGGACTTGGATGCTTTTTCGCATCTTGCATACCATATTTCCATACATTTATATAATTGAAACGTAATAAAAAGGCCGCTATGAAAACAAAAACAAAAGAAATACGCGCTGGAATATAATTGCATACATCATCAAGTTTCGCAGCACATTTCCCAAACTTCTCATAGCGTTCGTTACGATGTCCAATCATTGAATCGAGTGTATTCACTGCTTTATACATCATCGCAAGCGGTAATCCACCAATCATCGCATAGAAAAGGGGCGCAATAATGCCGTCTGTTAGATTTTCGCTCACTGTTTCAATCGTTGCCCTTGTCACTTCTTTTTCATCCATCTTGTTTGTGTCTCGTCCAACAATCCAGCCAACATATTTTCGGGCATTCTCCATGTTCCCTTTTTTTAGAGGCACGTACACATCAAAACTCGCTTCAAGAAGTGAGCGAAATGCAAATGTTGTAGATAACAACCATATTTCAACGCCGTAACGAAGTGGCAAAGAAATTTCACCTAGTATGTTTAAGCCGGTCCACATGAGTATTCCTGTTCCGAGGACAACAATTACCGTTGTCACTGTTCCGAATACGATTGGATGCAATGCGTTCCATGTTTTGCGCCATATTTTTTCAAAATATGAAATGAGTTTACCTATCCATACGACTGGATGGGGGATGGTTCGCGGGTCTCCAACTATGGCATCTACTATAATTGCACATACAAATACAAAAAAGCTCATTATAGCTCACCTAAACTTTTCATAATGCCTTTACGAACAAGCTGCGCCACACCGTTCCCAATTTCCGTGGCACTTCCTGCATAAATATAGCGCTTTTCATCTTCATTCTTTTGCTTCGTCGCTAACACAACACAGTCAGTAGATGTACCGGTAATTCTCATTTGATTGGGATTTTTTTCACAAAGTGCAGTAAGTGCTGCGGTTTTTGCTTCAACAATCGTAGCATATAATTGATACTTCGCACTTTCTGAAAGCTGCCCATCGAATAACACAACACAATTTATCGTTCCAGGCAAATAGCTAGAAAACGTTTCTAGTGCTTTGCCTACTTCTACACCGTTTGAAATACCTGCCGTTATGATTACATCTACGTTAGCATGTGCAAAGTGTTGCGAATAAATAGCTAGCTGCTCCATTTTCACAGCCGTCAGCATTCCGATACTTTGTTCCGGTGTGTTCGTATGTTTTTTTATTTCTTCATAACAATCATTTTGCGGGAAATCGCTATGATAAGCTACATCAACATGACCGTTAAAGATGAAGTTTGCAGCCCGCTTTCCACCACCATATAATGCACCACTCAAACAATCGTATGCCATTGCTGTTTTTAAGATATAGCATGTTGTATCAACTTCAATTGTCCAATCAGTTACTAGTTTCCTATCTTCAGTCATAATACGCCGTCCCGTCTTTCCATGAAATTTCAATCCACATTGAATGATCAATACGTGGTACTTTCCAAAATTCTCGTTTTCCTTTATAAACATATTGCCAAAGAACATATTGCATCACACCTGCGTGCGTAATAAGTAATATGTTCTTCTCATTATCAATTGATTGAAAAAAATGATCAATTCTTTTTCCTAAATCTGTTACACTTTCTCCTTGTGGTGGAGCTGTTGTATGTGGATTTTCATACCAGTTGTACAAACGTTTCTCTTCACCTTGCTCCACTAATTCCTTATATGTCTTTCCTTCCCATTCGCCAAAATGAAGTTCTGAAAGACGTTCGTCAATGGTCAATTGTTCTTGCCGAATACCAAGGTGATGTGCGGTTTGTTGTGTGCGAAGTTGAGGACTACAAAATACGAAATCCCATGTAAACCTTCTCTGAAGTAAGTCAGCAAGCTGCTTGCTCTGTTCAACGCCTCTTGCTGTTATGTTTGTTTCGGTTTGACCAATGTATCGTTTTTCAACATTTGCCTCTGTTTCTGCATGACGAAGAAGTACAATCATCTACTTCACCCCAAACGCAGTGAACATGACTGTTAAAAATAACCATACAATTTCACTCCACTCCACAATCGCTCCATACACATCGCCCGTCATCCCACCAAACTTTGATTTGCATAGTGCGTAAAATAAATAGACGAGAATAAGTGCCATGCTTGCAAAAAGAACGCTAGCAAGTAGTGATCCTTGTAAAAGAAATACGATAAAAATGAGCAACATCGTCGTTCCAATCATCGGAATAATACGCAACGCCTCACTTAACTGACTGCCCATTCCATTTGGTCGGATGTATGTACCAAATCGTATGCAATATGTTAAACAAATACGGCCAAATACAACACTCGATACAATGGCGACAAACGCTTCACGCTCTAAAAGTGTATAGACAGTCGCCCATTTTATAACGAACAAGCAAACAAAAGCGATTACGCCAAACGCACCCACACGTGAGTCTTTCATTATACTTAGCATCGTTTCTCTGTCTCGTCTGCTTCCTAACGCATCCGACACATCCATCCAACCATCCAAATGCAAACCACCTGATAAAACAATACACATTACGACATAGAGACTACTTGCCATAAAGATATTGCTATGCGTTGCTACTTGGAACAGCGGGAAATAAAGAAGCACCCCCATTAGCAGACCTACAAAACTATACCATTTCGAAGCTTCAAACCATTTTTCATTGTCCCATTTTTTAAATTTAATAGGGATAATTGTCAAAAATGAAAGGGCATATAAAAAGCTCTTCATGACTTAACCACCATTCCATAGCCTGCGACGACGAGTGTAACGTATTGCGCTTTCTTCGCTATTTGTTGATGTAGGGTGCCGAGAGTTTGTGTATACGATCGAACCCATGGATCACTACTCACGCCTGCAAAACTCATTTCTGAGCTGACAATCCACAGATTTTTTCCATTGGCACTCATTCGTTCCAAAAATGATAGAACCGTTTCGTGGATGTACGACGTTGTCCATTCTGGATGCTCAACCATAAGATTACATACAAAAACATCCAATCCTTCGAACAAAATTGTCTCTTCCTCACAGTGAAGTGGCAACTGTGTAAATGCTTCATACAGTTGCCACGACGTTGGTCTACGCTGTTGGTGATTTTGAATTTTCCGTTCCATCTCTTGGTCAATTGGACGCATCGTTGCTAAGTACGCAACTTGTGATTTTGTACATAATTGTTGTTCTGTCCACGCACTTTTCCCGCTCTGTACACCACCTAGTACGAAATGAATCATTTTTCACAATTCCTTTCTAGCACTTGTTGCATTTTCTCTATTAACTTTAGATTATTCTCTCGCGTTGAAACACAGACACGAACATGAAAGTCATTTAACCCTCGATACATACTGCAATTTCGAATTAGAATTCCGTCTTTCGCTAACGCATTTTGCATTTCTTTTGCCATAATTTTTAATGATAATAGCAAATAGTTTGTTTCACTTTTATATATTTTGATTCCTATTTTTTCGAGTTCTGTTTGTAACCACTCACGCTCTTTCTGAATAGCATGCACAGTCTTTTCTTTCCAAATGTGTTGTTGCAAGCACCACATACTCGCCGCCTCACTCAGACCATTTACATTCCAATCTGACGTTTTGGCTCGTATTTTTTCCGCTGTTTCCGAAGTTGCCACTAAAAAACCAGCGCGTAATCCTGGAATGCTGTAAATTTTTGTGAGAGACGTGACAACAACGATATTTTTTTGCGTCACAGCGAATTGAATAAAACTCTTTGCATCAATCACAAAATCTAAAAAGGCTTCATCAATAACTACTAAACCATTATATTTAGGAATTTCATTTTTTAAATACGCAATAACTTCATCACTAAGCAACGCACCATTCGGATTATTTGGATGACAAAGTATAATGCATTCATTTTCTTCCATCATTGTGTGGAGTGTTGCCACATCCAAAACAAAATTATCATATGCCGCCGTCTCATATTCGCGTAAAACCGCGTTATGCTGCGCACTTATTCTTCCATATAATGAAAAACTCGGTGCAGTGACCCCAATTGAAAGGGGGGCATACGCACTTACTGCGAGTGCTAATAACTCACTTGCTCCATTTCCAACGACAATTTCTTTCATGTCTACGTTGTACACTTCAGCAATGCATGCACGAAATTTACGATACGCCGGGTCTGGATAGCGCTCTATTTGGTGGCGTAATTGTTGTTCCAAATGAGCATACAAACCGGGAACTGGCGCGAATGGATTACAGTTTACACTAAAATCAAGCCAACCATTTTCTGGTTGGCCATAAACTTCTGTCGCACTTTCTAAATCGGCTCCGTGCCCATACTTCTCAAGTACCATTTTTATAATCCCGGTCCTGTCACTGCAGCACTCTCAAATGTTGCCATCTCATGAAGAAGACGCTCACTCGCTTCAATTAGTGGTAACATTAAAGCGGCACCAGATGCTTCACCAAGTCTCATCTCAACCGTTAATAACGGTGACAATTCCATCGTTGCCAAAACATGTTTATGCGCTTGTTCATTTGATTGATGACTTGCAAT
>JBOFGC010000496.1:0-6928 GCA_051648945.1 Bacilli bacterium | reverse complement strand
AGATTTCTCCGTAGTATCACTACGATTGCAACCTACGAGTAGAAAAGATACGCAGACAATAAGTACATACTTTCTCACAATGTCACCTCCCAACAAATAGTATTGTACACCCTTAACGAAGTAAATTGACATAGCATTTATACCGAGATTTTCAATGCGAACTTAACTAAAAAATCAAAAAGAGATATCGCTTGCTTTCGCAAACGACATCTCTCCTAAAAATTACTACTCTACAGACTTACCACGACTTGCAACTTCCGCACTCAGCTTCGCTATAAAGCCAGAAAACGAAATCGTTTCACTATCTTTATGACCATAACGGCGCACATTCACCGCTTCATCACGTAGCTCTTGATCACCAACTACGAGCATGTATGGTATTTTTTGCATTTGCGCTTCACGAATTTTGTAACCCATCTTCTCTTCACGCTCATCTACTTCTGCGCGGAAACCGAGTTCTGCAAGACGATTGCGTACTTCATATGCATAGTCGCCATGCACTTCGTTCGATACAGGAATAACGACTACTTGTTCTGGTGCTAACCATGTAGGGAATGCACCTTTATATTCTTCAATAAGATACGCAACAAAACGTTCCATTGTTGATACAACACCGCGGTGAATTACGACTGGACGATGGTGTTTTCCATCTTCGCCAATATAATTTAAATCAAAGCGCTCTGGTAACAAGAAGTCCAACTGAACCGTTGAAAGCGTCTCGTCTTTGCCAAGTGCTGTGCGTACTTGAACATCAAGTTTAGGGCCGTAAAACGCCGCTTCGCCTTCTGCTTCGTAATAGTCACAACCCATTGTGTCCATTGCGTCTTTCAACATTGCTTGTGCTTTTTCCCACATCTCGTCGTTATCAAAGTACTTTTCTTTATCTTCTTTGTCACGATACGACAGACGGAATGTGTAATCAGAAATACCAAAGTCTTTATACACTTCTTCAATCAACGTCACAACGCGAATAAATTCGTCTTTAATTTGGTCGGGACGACAGAAAATATGCGCATCATTTAACGTCATACCACGAACACGTTGTAAACCAGTTAACGCGCCACTCATTTCATAGCGGTGCATCGTTCCAAGTTCTGCGATACGAATCGGCAATTTACGGTAGCTATGAATTTCGTTTTTATAAACCATCATATGATGCGGACAGTTCATTGGACGAAGAACGAGTTGCTCATTGTCCATTTCCATCATTGGGAACATTCCCTCTTGATAGTGATCCCAGTGACCGCTCGTTTTGTACAATTCTACACTACCAAGCACTGGTGTATAAACGTGCTGATAGCCAAGTTTCGTTTCTAAATCAACGATATAACGTTCGATTGTGCGACGAATTGTTGCACCTTTTGGTAACCATAATGGCAACCCTTGACCGACTTTTTGAACTGTCGTAAATAAGTTTAACTCTTTACCAATTTTACGATGATCGCGTTCTTTTGCCTCTTCAAGTAAACGTAAATGTTCAGCTAACGCAACTTTTGTAAAAAAGGCAGTCGCATAAATACGTTGCAACATTTTGTTGTCACTGTTTCCGCGCCAGTATGCACCTGCTAGACTTAACAGTTTGAATACTTTTAATTTTGCTGTTTGTGGTACGTGAACGCCACGGCAAAGGTCGAACCATTCCCCTTGCTCATAAATTGTAACTGTATCGCCTTCTGGAATTGCGTCAAGAAGTTCTAACTTATACTCTTCGCCAATTTCAGCGAAACGACGACGCGCTTCATCACGTGTTACTTCAACGCGTGTAATCGCTAGATTTTCATTCATAATTTTTGTCATTTCTTTTTCAATCGCCGGAAAATCTTCCGAACTTATCGGTGTTTCACAGTCGATATCATAATAAAAACCATTTTCAATGACTGGGCCAATGCCTAGCTTTACATCTGGATATAAACGCTTAATTGCTTGCGCCATCATGTGCGCTGTACTATGACGTACAATTTCTAATCCTTCTTCAGAACCTTCTGTAATGATTGAAATCGCTGCGTCACTTTCAATCGGTCGTGTCAAATCGTATTGCGTACCATTCACAACACCTGCTAGACTTTTTTTACGTAAACCAGGACTAATACTTCCTGCAATTTCTCCTGTACTCACGCCTTTTGGAAATTCTTTTGAATTACCATCTGGAAACGTGATTTTAATCATTTCACTCATTGTACTGTTCTCCTTTTTTTGAAAATAAAAAAAGACGCATCTATCCCGTAAAAAGGGACGCATGCGTCGTGGTTCCACCCTTAGTTTGTGCAGAGCAGTTGCTCTACACCTTCATTGTTTTAACGACAAGCTAAAAGTACTCGCCGATTATTTCTAATTTGCACAGATGCGCATTTCAAAATAACAGTTCCGAGGTGGTAAATAATTGGCATATCATAGGAAGTTTTCAGCGCTAGACTTCCCTCTCTACAATGATTGCATCAAATATTCATGTCCTCATCAACACTTTTCATATTACACTATAGTTTTCATTATATAAATTCGTATTACTTTTTGCAACCCTCAACTACACGATTTCACATCGGTCTTCAAAAATGAGCTGTAGCGGCAACCAATCGGATGTATAGCGATAATGATAATCATAGACAAATACTTTTTCCGGTACCACACTGACTAATATAGCAATTAAAATGGCATGGCGAAAGGCTTCTTGTAGCGGATAGAGTGTGTGCTTCATATGTAGAAACAACTCATGTTCATCTAGTCGGTTGCCATGTTGGTCGTATAACTGATAGCTATTTTTTTCCCAGTAGACATGTACTTCTTTTAATGTACGATGATCATTTCGCACAACTTGTCGTAACGCACATACCGTTTCTTGGTAGCGCAGCTCTCGGTCGTACTCGACTTTCGCATAATCCAAATACATCTCTAACAAATAGTAATAGCCAATCATACGAAATTGGATAAATCCTGATAACGCAAGTCGACTATGATTGGTTAAATAGCGCATAAATCCAAGCATTAATAAATTTCGGCGGTCTGGTGTAACATGTAATTCGTAGCCTTCGTCAAGCAGTTGCAGCGCGTAGTTAATGATTTGTAGTCGCTCTTCATCACTTAACCCACTAAACTTCCTTTCAGCCAATTGCTCTAAAAAATACCATTCTTTTTTATCCATAATGTAATGCGCTAAAACATCAGCAACTAAAAAGATTTTTTGTTCCTCATTAACAGGTGATGTAATCCAGCAAACATGTTCTGTACGCGCACAAGTTAATTGTTGATTGCTTCTGTATGTAAATGATTCTAGATAGGTTTGAAATTGCTCACTTTCATTCTCAGAGGAAAATACAAATTCAAACATCCACTAAGCCCCCCATCGTCCACAAACGTCCTTCCTTATTCTATGGAGAAATGGTGTACTTTATGAATATTTTTCATCGTCGATTATTGCCCCTCATCTCCACTGGCGTTGCTAAAAATTTTATCCGCTCCATAATGCGCGCACCTTTTACGCGCTCTTCTTCACCGCGCTGTGTGAAAGAGAAATGATGCAACAGTTCTTCATGAGAAAAGTTTGAAGAAAAGCATGTTGGTAATTTTTCTTGCATGCGATATTGAAAAATCGGTCCTAAAATATCATCACGCACCCAACTACTCATCGATTCCGCACCGATGTCATCTAACATAAGAACAGGAACGCGTTGAATTACAGAAATCTTATCCGAAAATGAGTCATTATTGATGCTCGCTTTCATTTCACGCACGAATTCTGGTACATATACAATTGAAGTGCGCACACCTTTTTGTGCTAATTCATTTGCAATACAGCCGAGCAAAAAGGTTTTCCCAACGCCAAAACTCCCATAAAAAAAGAGTCCCTTCACTTCAAGTGAGGTTGCACACTCCTCAGCAAACTGTTTGGCTTGTTGGATAGCCTTTACACGTTGTAGATCATCTAACGCAACATCCTCGAATTTCGCTTCTTTAATATCTTTCGGCAAATGCACACAAGAAATTAATTGTCGCACTTCTTTTTCCGCATCTTCTTTTATTTTTAACGGACAGTGTTGATAAGTGACATCTAACATTTTCCCTTGAATAACAAGCGCAGGTTCGTAGCCCTTCACCATATTTTTACACGCTGCGAGTCCCGGACAATGGTCGCAGTTTGATTGTTGTTCGACAAATTCACTAACATTAGAGATTGACCGTTGAAACATTTCCTCTGTTACGTCTGCTTTATGATTGGCAATAAAGGTGCGCACTTTTGCATGCTGCAACAATTCCTTTTGTTGTTGTTGAATAAGTTTTTGAATGTCTGTTTTTTTCATAAACTGTTGTACGTGCTTGCCGACAGTATCCATACTGGACCTCCCTTTATTTTCCCTTTAATTCTTGTTCTAACTGAATCCGTAACGCTTCTAGTTCATCTGTATTTTGCGGTTTTTGTTCCGTTTTTTTAGTTTCTCCATTCGCGAGCCACGCTGGTACAACTTCTTTACGACCTCCGTTGTATTGCGGTTTGCCTTGACGCTTTGGTGTTTGTTTTTGCGTTGTCGCTGTTATGGCTCCACTATGTTCTTTTCTCGCAATTGCGATTGCTTCTTCAACCGTTGTAATTTGTTTACGTGACCACTGACTCGCCACTTGTTCTACATAGGAGCGATTGAGCTTCATATTCGTACGCAACATGACAAAGTGAAGTAACACGTTAACCACACCTGGATGGAGCTTTTTTTGAAGCACTAAATCTTCAACGAGTTTTAATTCACTTGCTGTAGGCACCACACCGCTCAAATCTTGAAGAAATTGCTTTGGACTCGTTGATTCAAAATAATGTACCATCTGCTCTTCCGGTGAGCGAGAGGTTTCTTTTTGTTGCGATAAATGAGCAGGTTGAACACTCTCGAGAACCTCAGGAGAACGGACTCCTTTTTCAGCAAGGCTCCACTCTTTTACATGTTTTTGTAACAAAGCTTTGTCGAGGTCTCCTTCTGAAGTTAAACTACTCAACACTAGTTTCCCCATAAACAGTGGTTCAACATTATATAAATATGCGATTTTTAGTAAGAAGTCTTTTACATTGGGTGTAAACATTCGTTTGTTAATTAATGTTGGGGAAAGTGAATTTATAAACAACTCCCAATCAAATGACACCCCTGCAGTTGACAACCGGTCTCGATTCTCTTCACGCCACAGTGTTTCGTCTTTTTCTGGGGTAATTATTGGTTTGGTTGTGTTCATATCTTTTCCATATAAATCTGTAAACGCACAGGTAACACGCAACCACTTTTCATCACTATTTTCCCGTACTTTTGTAAAGCGTGCCTTTACACTTTGAAATTGATTTTCCCCTATACGATTCAATAAAATCGTATGTAAAAAAGGGTCTTCAAAAAAGTCAGCTGGCTGCAGTGGACCATGTAAACTATAGCGAAACAGTCGGCCATCTCCGTCTCCAACATGGACATCGACCTCAATAAGTCCAAGTGCTTCGAGACGACGACGTGCCTTTAATATTATCGCTGTGCTCATATCGAGTCGTTTCATAAGATGATGATGCACACTTTGTGTACTTTCCTGAAGTTCGTCACTCACCTCAGCCCATAACGCCATATAGAGCGCATAACTTTCGGCACCGATGATTGGCATATAAAGCAACGATAGTACTTTCATATCATACGCACGTAAAGACTGCTCCGCACGTACAAAAAAGTGGTCGACAGCTAACAGTTCATTCCATTCATTAGAAGAACTCATCTTTCTCTCCACCTTTCCTCATACACTAGCGATTTCGTAACAATTCTTTTAACTCTTCAATAAACACATTTATATCTTTAAACTGACGATAAACGCTTGCAAAACGAACGTACGCAACATCATCAATAGTTGAGAGCCTGTCCATTACCATGCGACCAATTTCATCACTCGCAATTTCACTCGCCCCCATATGGCGGACTTCACGTTCTACTTGACCTGTAATTTCTTCTAACTGTTCTAATGAAATGGGACGCTTTTCACATGCCTTTAACAATCCCCGTAATATTTTATCTGATTTGAATGCCTCACGCATGCCGTCTTTTTTCACTACGACAAGAGGGACATTTTCAACTTTTTCAAAAGTGGTGAAACGAAATTGACATCGCTCACATTCTCGGCGTCTGCGAATGGAGCAAAACTCATCAACTGGGCGAGAATCCAGCACTCTTGTACCATTAAATTGACATGATGGACAACGCATTATAATCACTCCTATAATTATCTTACCTTCATCATATGAAATTTTCTTCTATATTACAAGACAAGTCTAAGTTCCGTCCACGTTTATACCATAAAAAAAAGCCATGGCATGCGCCATAGCTCTTGAGTTTTATAACACTTTTTGTGCTGGTACTTGAATCGGTCCAAGTCCACGCGGTAATTCAATATTTTCTCTTGTTGTCGCACCAAGAGCATCTGCAATATAATCAGCAGCAACGTTTGGATCGAGTATATCGCCGCACGTATACACATCAATACTTGCATAACCATGCTCTGGAAAGCTATGAATGGTTAAATGTGACTCCGAAATAATAACTACACCACTAACTCCTTGTGGTGCAAATTTGTGAAACGCAACCTCACGAACTTCCGCTCCTGATTTTAACGCCGCATCAACAAACGTTCTTTCAATGTAATTCATGTCATTTAACTTGTCAAAATCGCAACCCCATAACTCAGCAATTACGTGACGACCCATAGTATCCATATCATGTTCCCCCTTTTTGTTAGTAAAAACATAAACTTCCCTACTACCACGGGGGAAAGTTAGTCCAAAGAGGTCCTAACCCTTTAAGTAGGCGGAAAGTTCACAAATCATAGTATAGGAGAATTTATTAGAAAATTCAAGGTTTTTGTTGTGCTTTTTTTTGAATTTTATACATTTTATCGAAAAATGTTGTAAATTCTCTTTTTGTATCTGCGATAG
>JBOFGC010000495.1:0-2626 GCA_051648945.1 Bacilli bacterium | reverse complement strand
AGAGCGTTCATACAACGAAGTGCTTGATAACGAAGATAAAGTAATGGAATGGCGCATTAAGCGTCGTATTTCGATTTTACGTAATCGGAAGTAGTTTATAGTTAATAAGAAAACTGAGTGAGAATGTGGGTTGTTCTTGCTTGGTTTTTTTTTGTGGGGAATTTTTTGGGGGTGGGATTTGCGCCTCGTTTTCGGTGTGTTGTAACTCATTTTTGGGTTGCGCCTCGTTTTGCGGCGGTTACCTCTCGTTTCCAAAGTCATAATTCTTAATTACCTTCACAAATTAGACAATGCAAAAGCCTCCCAAAATAGGGAGGCTTCAATCTACTATTTTAAATGTTTTTCTAAATATGCTTCTACTTCTTCTGGTGTTTTTGCATTGGCGCTATGTAGGTGAGCTTGTTTTTCTCCGTCTTTAAAAACGAGGAGACTTGGGATACCCATTACTTCGTATTTATGGCCGAGTTCCATTAGTTCGTCGCGGTTTGCTGTGTACCATTCGAAATCGTTATATTCTTCTACGATTGGTGGAATAAACATATCCATGCGTACGCAGTCTGGACACCATGTTGTATAGAATTTTACGATGACTGGTTTTGGTGATGCTATTGCTTCGTTGAATTGTTCGATTGTTGATAAGTTTTTCATGTGTGGTCACTCCTTTTTTTCTATTCTACCAAAGTGCGCTTGGATTTGTAAGTTTCTTGCTTAATGAAAATAGAGCTGCGCTCCGAAATGGAGCACAGCTCTATACTTTTATTTGAAATTCGGATATAGTTTTTTTGTTAAATTTACAAGTGCGTCAGCAAGGCGTGGGCCTGGTCGGCTGCTTGTGTCAGCATCAAGTGCGATTACTTTTTTGTTTTTCACAAAGTTTGTGTTTTTGTATTTTGCATTGTCGTACACTTGTTGTGTAGCGTCTTTTACATAGTATCCATACGTATGGAAATAGATGTCTGGATTACGTGCAATCAGTGACTCTTCACTCACTTGTGGCCAAGGTGTTTTTTCATCACCGTATACATTTTTCGTTCCTGTGATGCGTAACATCTCATCTAGGAAAGATCCTTTTGCTGCTACGTAAAGTGTTGGGTCAATTGCGATTACTGCTGATTTCTTTTGTGAAGGTTTAAGTGTTTTCACATATTTTTTTACTTTATCTACTTTTGTTTTCATACCTTTTACTACAGTTGTTGCTTCGCCTGTTTTGCCTGTTGCTTTGCCGAACA
Source organism: Bacilli bacterium (assembly GCA_051648945.1). Taxonomy (GTDB): domain Bacteria; phylum Bacillota; class Bacilli; order JBOFGC01; family JBOFGC01; genus JBOFGC01. The sequence continues at coordinate 1,397 of JBOFGC010000495.1, read as the reverse complement.
TTTCGATTGATTTGTATACGTCTTCGAAAGTTGAAGCTTTTGCTACGATTACTGGAATTTTTAGGTCGCGTAGTTTTTGGATAACTTCGCCGTTTCCTGCATCTGCAAAGACAACATCTGGTTTAAGTGCGACTACTTTTTCAACGTTAATGTTGAAATCGCCAACTTTCGCTACTTTTTTTGCTGCTGTTGGGAAGTTACAGTTCGTTGTAACACCAACAACTTGCTTGTCCAGGTTTAAAGCGTAAGCAATTTCAGTCGTTGAAGGCATGATTGAAACGATGCGCGCTGGTTTTTTGTTTAATTTGACTTTCGCACCTGTTTGGTCCGTAATTGTCATTGGATAATTTGGTTTTGAGGCTTTTGCTACGTCGTCTGCCCCTCCGCCACATGCGATGAGTGTTGCAGTTAGCAATACACTCAACATAAGTTTGAGTTTTTTCATTGTTTCCTCCTAAAATTGTTCGGGCAATTGCATAAAAAAAGCTCTGTCGTCAGGACAAAGCGCAGGATACACGCGAACAATTTTGTTCGGTGAAGCCGTTCCTTTTACCCGAAGGAATGAGTGCTTCAAAGTTCATTAGGCAGGTCTCCTGACTCGTGCGTCGCTGTAAACTGTGAAACCTTCCCATCGAAATTAATCGACAGTGGTCTATCTTCACGTTACTCTGCACTTACAGTGGCGGGACCGTGTTGGATTTGCACCAACTTCCCTTTTCAGTATGAAAATGAATTTCACACACCTAACTCTTCGATATGCAATTTTTACTGTTTGAATATATCATTATTTACCCGAAAAGAAAACAGAAATTTTCAAAAAATTATCCAACGAGCACAATACGCGGTGTGCTTGCATAACTTTCACCCCATTTTGTTTGGAGGGAAACGTGAATCGGTTGGTTGCCAATATTGAAATTTAGCACGTTTAACTGTGCGGGCAGTGTATTGTTTTTGAATGTTGTTTGCAACGCTACTTGCTTGCCACTTCCAAAAGGTACCCATAGTGTTATGATTTGGGAATAGCTTTCTATTTTTGTTCCACCTGCTGTGAATGTGTGGATGACGCCATTTTTTTGTTGTTGCGTGACGGCTTGTTGTTGCACTTTTTTATTGTTCTGTTTTTGTATATAAAATTTACTTTGTTCGATTTTCGTTTCCGAACCACTTACTGTTGTACTTAGGGATATTTGTTGCGACCACATCGGTATTTTCTTCCACGTCGCTTTTACTTCCACTTCATATTTTTGCATTAATTTAGCACCTTCTAGTTTCGTTTCTTTCGCCTTTGGAACGATTGAGAGTGCTAGTTCGTCTTCTAATAATGGGACAGCGGTATCTTGTTTTTCACCAAACGTCGCTGGCGGTAGATTGTCATTGAATGAGACATTAAGAGTTAC
>JBOFGC010000494.1:0-2606 GCA_051648945.1 Bacilli bacterium | reverse complement strand
AGTTGGAGGACAGCAAGGCGAAGGTATTGAAAGTACAGGGGAGATTTTCTCAATTGCTCTAAACCGTTTAGGGTACTACCTATATGGTTATCGTCACTTTTCTTCTCGTATCAAAGGGGGCCATACGAACAATAAAATTCGTGTGAGTCAATCAGAAGTGCGTGCGATTTCGGATGATCTAGATATTCTAGTTGCTTTTGACCAAGAAACAATTGATTTCAACTTCCATGAAATTCGTAAAGGTGGAATTGTAATTGCGGATGCAAAGTTTAATCCGACAATTCCAGAACAAACAGATGTAGCATTGTATGCGATTGCATTTACTGATATCGCAACAGAATTAGGCACATCACTAATGAAAAACATGGTAGCAGTCGGCGCAAGCAGTCAGTTACTAGGTTTAGATATTTCAATTTTCAGAGAAGTAGTACAAGAAATCTTTAGTCGTAAAGGTGATCAAATCGTAGAAAAGAATATGCAAGCGATTGCAAAAGGTGCAAGCGTAATGACTGAGCTACTAAATGGCACAGCAAGTCCGTTTGTTTTAGCACCAGCTGACAGTCAAAAACGTATGTTCATGATTGGAAATGATGCGATTGCTTTAGGCGCTGTTGCGGCAGGATGTCGCTTTATGGCTGCTTACCCGATTACTCCAGCTTCAGAAATTATGGAGTATTTGATCAAAAAATTACCTGCACTCGGTGGAACCGTTATCCAAACTGAGGATGAAATTGCTGCTTGTACGATGGCAATTGGTGCAAACTATGCGGGTGTTCGTACAATTACAGCATCAGCGGGCCCTGGTCTTTCATTGAAAATGGAAGCAATTGGCTTAGCAGGCATTACAGAAACACCAATTGTAATTGTTGACACACAGCGCGGAGGTCCATCTACGGGTCTACCGACAAAACAAGAGCAATCTGATATTATGGCAATGATTTACGGCACACACGGTGAAATCCCGAAAGTCGTAATTGCACCAAGTACAGTTGAGGAAGCATTTTATGATACGGTTGAAGCGTTCAACGTTGCAGAAGAATTGCAATGTCCAGTTATCATCGTAACAGATTTACAACTTTCTCTCGGAAAACAAACAGTAAATCAATTAGACTACAGCAAAGTTGAAATACGCCGCGGTAAATTGTTATTAGGTGAAGACTTACCAAAACAAGAGCCAGGTCAATATTTCAAACGATATGAAGTAACAGAAGACGGCTCAAGTCCACGTGTTGTTCCTGGTATGGTTGGTGGCATTCACCACGTAACAGGCGTAGAACACGATGAGACAGGTAAGCCAAGTGAAGTTGCTGCAAATCGTAAGGCACAAATGGACAAACGTATGCGTAAGTTAAACCAACTTCAATGGCCAAATGCGGTTCACGTAAATGCGCCACATGAAGAAGCGGACGTATTATTCGTTGGTTTTAACTCAACGCGTGGTGCGCTTGAAGAAGTTATGGAGCTTTTCGCTGCAGACGGAATTAAAGCGAACCATGCACATGTTCGTTTATTACACCCATTCCCAGCAGAAGCGTTGACACCGCTCGTTGAAAAGGCGAAGAAAGTTATCGTCGTTGAAAACAATGCAACAGGTCAATTAGCTGGTTTACTAAAAATGAATGTTGGTCATGGCGGCAAAGTGGTTTCACTTCTCAAATATGACGGCAATCCATTTTTACCTAGACTTATTCATGCTGAAAGTAAGGAGTTGTTATAACGATGGCAACATTCAAAGAGTTTCGTAACAACGTAAAACCAAACTGGTGTCCAGGTTGTGGAGATTTCTCTGTACAAGCGGCAATTCAACGTGCAGCAGCATCAGCTGAAATCGAACCTGAAAATTTAGCAGTTATCTCAGGAATTGGCTGTAGTGGTCGTATTTCCGGTTATATTAATAGCTACGGATTTCATGGTATTCATGGACGTTCGTTACCAATCGCACAAGGTGTTAAAATGGCTAACCGTGACTTAACAGTTATCGCTTCTGGTGGCGATGGTGATGGTTTCGCCATCGGTATGGGACACACTGTTCATGCCATTCGTCGTAATATCGATGTAACATACATCGTTATGGACAACGCAATTTACGGTTTAACAAAAGGTCAAACATCACCGCGTAGTGCAATGGGTTTCAAAACAAAATCCACGCCGCAAGGTTCAATTGAAAGCGCATTAAATGTTATGGAATTAGCACTAACAGCTGGTGCAACGTTTGTAGCACAATCATTTTCAAGCGACCTAAAAGAACTGACTGCACTTATTGAAGCAGGTATCCGACACAAAGGATTCTCTTTAATCAACGTCTTCAGTCCTTGCGTAACATATAACAAAGTAAATACATACGACTGGTTCAAGGAAAACTTGGTGAAGCTTTCATCGATTGAGAACTACAATCCAAATGACCGCTCTGTCGCTATGAACACACTAATGGAAAATAAAGGTCTCGTAACAGGTCTTATCTACCAAAACCTTGAGCAACCTTCATACCAAGAAATGGTTCATGGCTATAGCGAATCACCACTTGTACACGCGGACTTAACATTAGATCAAGCACATTTTGATAAACTTGTAAAAGAGTTTATGTAATGAATTCTATATTTGAAAGA
>JBOFGC010000493.1:0-4013 GCA_051648945.1 Bacilli bacterium | reverse complement strand
TAATATGAACATCTGTTTGATCATCACCATATTGAATCGCGTTCGCAATTAAATTTTGTAGCGCACGAACGAGTTTCGTTGTGTCGGCACTAATTACAATTTGCTCATCCGCCACTTTCGTTAACAATAGCTTATGTCTCTCTTTTGCAAGGTCTTCTAAATGTAACACAACTTGCCTGATTAACTCTGAGAGGTTTACCTCAGAACACTCCAGATTAAGACCACTGTTTTGTAGTTTCGTTAACTCAAATAAATCCTTAATTAAGATATCAAGACTTTGCGCTTTTCTGTACGCAATGTTCGTATAATACCGCAACTCTACTTCATCTTTATACCGGTCATCTTCAATGAGCGCTAAATAACCTAGAATGGAAGTGAGTGGTGTTTTCAGATCATGGGATACATTCGTAATGAGTTCTGTTTTTGTTTGTTGTGCATATTTTTCTTGTTCTGCGACTTCACTAAACCGTTCGATGACCGCATTAATATTTTCCGCTGTTCCCGAAAATTCACTGCGATAACGAATCGGTACACGTTTTGTTAAATCACCTTCTGCAATCTCTTCCACTGCTTTTTGTATAACGACGAGTTGCATCGCACTGCGCCATAAAAATGCACTGTATATGCAAAGTGTGATGAAGATATAAATCAATATGTAGACGGTATCCCCGAGCGTTGCGTTTTTTATGTTATTTACAAGTCGGAGCATGTCGTGAAACAATGTCCATGGTGTGTTGACTAAAATTCCATACAATAGATTATAGCCGACAATACATAAAACGAGTGCGATGCCTGCACTGAGTGCCAAATAACTCAGTAATTTGATGATCCACCACATTACTTTTTTTCTATTACTCAATTTTATAGCCAACTCCCCATACTGTTTGAATGATTTGTTCACCTTTTGCTGTTAGTTTCTCACGAATTCTACTCATATGAACCATAATCGTATTGTTAGAGTTAAAATAATCTTCTTTCCAAACAGTACGAAAAATATCTTCTGAACTAAATACGCGCCCACGGTTGCTTGCTAAAAGATACACTATTTCAAATTCACGCGAAGTGAGATGAATCTTTTCCGTCCCAAACTTCAGTTCAAAACGCTCTTTATCAATACGAAAATCACCGATATGAATTAAATTGTCCTTCTCTTTTTTTGTTTCCGTCATATAATACACACGACGAAGAAGTGCTTTAACGCGAACCATTAACTCTAAAGGATTGAATGGCTTTGTCATGTAATCATCTGCACCCGTCATGATTCCTTGGATTTTATCCATATCTTCAGATTTCGCACTGACCATTAAAATTGGAAATGTGCGCTCCATTCGGACATGTTTACACACTTCAAGGCCGTCCATCCCAGGCATCATAATATCAAGCACCATCAAGTCTACTACCGATGTTTCTATTTTTTTAAGCGCTTCAGCGCCATTTGCTGCTTTTAAAACGGTATAGCCTTCATTTCTAAGTAATATTTCAATTAAATCTCTAATTTCTTGTTCGTCATCGACAACTAAAATGGTTTTCACTACACTCTTCCTTTCGTAGGTAGCAAAAAATGACGTCCTCCCCGATTGGTAAGTACGCCATTTTTACTGAGTAACCTTATTGTACAAAATTTCTCTTACATTTTCGCATCAATTTTCTTACGAATTCTTACTTTTTTACTCTTTGTAAAAGTAAACGATGATTTTATTTTTACCCGTATTTTTCGCTTCATACAACGCTAAATCGGCATCACGAATAGCTTGTTGAATGTTAATGTGATATTGTGCCACACCAATGCTCGCAGTGACTTCGATTTTTTGTTCCTCTTCATTAAAAAACCGGAATTCTTCAATGTTTTTCCGCATCCGCTCAGCAATATCAAATACCATGTCTTCTCCTGCATTAATAACGACGATAAACTCTTCGCCTCCGTAGCGACCAACAACATCACACTTTCGGACACTGCTATGAATGGTTGAGGCAATTTTTTGTAAAACCTCGTCTCCTTTTTGATGACCGTACGTATCGTTGATTAATTTATAATTATCAACATCAATCATCATCACATAAATAGGGTGCTGTGGATTTTGTGTATGAATCAGTTGACCAATTGCCTCAAATGCTTCTGCACGGTTTAACAACCCCGTTAGGCTATCATAAGAAGCACGACGTTCTAACTGTTCGTATAAACGTGCATTTTCTAATGCGATGCCTAAATACGTAGAAAGTATTTTTAAATTAATTACATCTTCCGGCTTATATGCATGTTTCTCAAACGATTGCGTACTCATTACGCCAATAACCTTCCCTTGAACGATAATTGGAACGAAAATTGTCGATTCTGGATATTTGTTCACTTCGCTCACTTGCTCATTTTTTAGACGGGTAAAATACGAAGCCATGTTCGAAATATATTTATCATGTTCTTCATAAAAGTCATTGATTAGGATTTCACGCTGCGTACGAAAACAATATGCAGAAAAACTTTCATCACTTAAAGGCGAAGGGTCCATATGAATTCGAACGCCGTGTTCAATAACGAGTGGATATTCAAACTCGTCTTTTTCACTGTTGTAAATACAGATTTGTACTGCATCTGTTTTTATAAAAGTTGGAATTTCGCTCGTCATAATTTCAATGATGTCATCTTTTCGCAGTGCAGATGTGATTCTCTGTCCAACACGATATAAGTTTTGCATTTGTTTGTAGAGAAATTTATAAGCAGTATTCGATTCTTTTTTATATTTAAAGTCTAAAATTTGTATACTCGTTGAATTTCGTTTTTCTAAAATATCTTTTTCGAAAGTATGAAATGTACGCAAATTCTCGTATGCCGCTGAATAGTTATGAATACCATGATAGGCTTGATGATACAATTCATACAATTTCAATGAGCGTCCATTAATTGCATGTGCTTGAAATCGTTGCTGAACTTTATCTAGTTTTTCCAATGCTAATTCATAGCGTTCACAAAGGATGTCGAGTTCCGCCCAGTGCAATAAGGCGTCGTTTAAATAGAGCGTACACTCTCGTTCGGTTGCAATTTTAACGCTTAGTTGAAACATTTTTTCTGCATCTTCTACTTTTTGTAGCGAAGTAAGCACGCGACCCAAATGATCATAGATTGCTGGTAAAATATTATGATGATATTGTTTAGCAAGCATTAATGCTCGTTCAATATGGCGTGTTGATTCGTCAAAATTACCTAGTTGTCTTTCACATTCACTTAGATTTGCTAAGTTCGATATTTCATTTTCAGTGGTGGAGAGGTTTACAACATCTACCATCTGTTCTAGTAACGTTTTCGCTTGTTCGAACTCTCCCATTTCAACATAAACTACCGCTAAATTCGATTGGATAGATTGCAAGCGCTCATAATTGCCCGTTTCGGTTGCAAGTGTTATGCCTTTTAATCCAAATTCACTCGCTTCAACAAAATTGTGCATTAATCCATGACAGACGACAAGTGCTGTTATACTACTCAATTGACCTTCTACTATTTGCGTTTGCAAAAATTGTTCATGCGCTTCACTAAACAGTTCTAATGCAACTTTAAATTCACCCAAGTCGTAATGTACCCAACCATAATGATGCGTCGCCCATGCAAAGGCTTGCTTCAGTTCTTTTTTCTGTAAAACTATTCGTAGCTGTTCGTAAACAACTTTAGCATTTTTAGGTTCTGTGGCATTTATTTTACTGCAAAGCGTTTTAATATACATCGGATCCGTATATAATTTTTGCAAATCATCCTTATATTGCTCATATAGCATGACAACGCCCCCCACTATAAAAAGTAATCACTTTTAATATAATATGAATTAACATATTTTTTTATATATTTAAACTTTATTATACAACAAAAAAAGAAAAACGGTAGGTTCAGGAAGACCTAATCGCCATGAAATTTTCCTAGAAATTACATATTTTCTATCTACATCTTTCTGGATTTTAAAAAAAGGCCCGTTCATCGATAAAGAATCACTTTACTTCTTCGGAACGTGCCCTGATATTAATGATTTGTA
>JBOFGC010000492.1:0-2390 GCA_051648945.1 Bacilli bacterium | reverse complement strand
AGATGAGAGAATTGCTACTACAACAATTGTATCATGAAGTTTTGGAATTTTTAGTTTTATGAAGTTGGGGTAATTTGGGGGATTTTGTATTATTTTGTGTTTAGGGGGGTGGTAGTAATTCGTTTTCAGGTTGCGCCTCGTTTTGATGCAGTTGCACCTCACCCACAAACTACTTCCCACATAAAAACTCAAACCAAAAAACCCACACACCGTGTGGGCCCTTCAAATAGATCAATTATTTACGATACCAACCAATTGCGAATGCGCCTGGTCCGAGGTGTGTGCCGATTACTGGGCTGAATGTTGTTACGTCAACTGATGCGTTGGCGTATTTTGTGAGAAGTGCTTCGGCAACGGTTGCCGCTTCTTCACTGCCCTCGTCACTGATGACAACGAGTTGGTAAGGGTTACCGGTTGCAAGTTGCTCTTCTGCAAGGTCGATAATGCGTTTTACTGCTTTTTTGCGAGTACGGATTTTTTCTGATGGAACAATTTTTGTGTCAACAAAATGGAGGATTGGTTTTACTTGAAGTAAACCGCCGACCATCGCTTGCGTTGCACTCAGTCGTCCACCACGTTGTAGATGTGCTAAGTCATCCACCATGAAACGCGCGTCCATTGTTGTTTTCATTTCGTTTAAACGTGCCATAATTTGTTCCGGCGTTGCGCCTTCGTTTGCAAGTTTAGCCGCTTCAATTGCGTAATACCCTTGCATCATGCAACTAATTTCCGAATCAAATGGGAACACAGTGATGCTGTCGACCATATTACCTGCGCTCACTGCACCTTGGTATGTGCCGCTTATGCCGCTTGATAGATGGATACTAATAATTGCATCGTAGTCTTGACTTAATTTTTCATATAACTCTAAAAAACGTCCTACTGATGGTTGTGATGTTTTAGGAAAATCTTTTGCCATCTTTAGGCGTTCGAACATTTGCTCTGTGTTAATTTCTACTTCTTCTTCAAAGCTTTCGCCGTCAATGATTACACTAAGTGGAATCATATGAATGTTGTATTGTTCACGAAGCTGTACTGGGATATAAGAAGTACTATCCGTAACTACTACTATTTTCATGGATTTCATGACACGCACCTTTCTATAACAATCCTTACTCTGTATGTATTTTGATTGTAGTCTACTCATAAAAAAAAAGCTACTAATGAAGTATAGTAGCTTTTTCATTTTACCATATGTTGCCCACAATGCGAAAACTGTACACATTATTGTAACGATATTCGCTCAATCGTTGGCTTTTTATTGACAAAAAATACTAGTTAATCGTAACCCAACCATTTTTAATTGCCATAACAACAGCTTGTGTACGATCGTTTACATTCATTTTTTGAAGAATGTTACTCACGTGGTTTTTCACTGTCTTTTCAGATATGTATAATTTTTCGCCGATACCACGATTACTCATGCCGTCTGCAAGCATTTGAAGCACTTCGCATTCGCGACGCGTTAGGATATGTAATGGTGCACTCACTTCTGGCTCTGCGTGCGGGTAGTCGTTCGTTACTAATTTACGATATTCAACAACTAAATTATGCGTAACGCGAGGATGTAAGTAGCTACCTCCACTGTTTACAACTTTAATCGCTTTGATTAACGTGTCTGCGTCCATCTCTTTTAATAAGTAACCCATTGCGCCTGTTTTCAACGCATGCATCACGTAATTTTCATCGTCATGAATTGATAAAATAATAACTTTAATGTCTGGAAACTTCGCGATTAGTTCCGCTGTCGCTTCTACGCCGTTCATGTTTGGCATGTTGATGTCCATGATTACGATATCAGGGTTGTGTTTTTCAACAATACCAACTGCTTCGTCTCCGTCTGCACCTTCTGCAACGACCTCAAAACTCTCTTCAAACTCCAGTATACGTTTAATGCCCTCACGAAATAGTTTATGGTCGTCAATTAATACAATTTTAATTTTCATTTGCTTCACCTTCCCAGCGCTCTTCCACTACTTTATTAATCGGTACTTTAATGATTACAGACGTCCCCTGACCTTCTTCTGTCTGTAAAATGTAATTGCCTTTTAGCAAATCAACTCGTTCTTTGATTCCTTGTAAACCAAAACTGCCATCACTTACTTTATTCGGTTTGAAGCCAATGCCGTTATCTTTGATGACAACATACGCTCTTTCTTCTAGTACTTCGATTTTTACGACCATTTCTGTTGCTTTCGCATGTTTGACAGCATTTTGTACCGCTTCTTGAACGATACGAAACAGCGCGACTTCAACAGAGTTATGTAAACGTTTATCAGAACCGCTGTATATAAATTTAATCGGTAATGAATTGAAATCTTCAATAGTCCGTAAATACTTCTTTAATGCAGGGATTAGTCCGAGGTCATCCAGCGCCATAGGACGTAAGT
>JBOFGC010000491.1:0-3092 GCA_051648945.1 Bacilli bacterium | reverse complement strand
ATCCAGATACAAAAGAAGTAGATAAAGTAGATACAACAGGTACAGAGCCGCAAGTATATGTTCTTAATCTTGCTGTTGAAAAACCAGAACCAAAAGCAATTTCAACTTCTTTAGATAACAAAGTATTCAATGTAGTTGTAGATGCAACAACTGTAGTTTACGGTTCAGTTGGTGATGATAATGATAAAGTAACTGTTTCTACATATGACGTAAAAACAGGTCAAACAATTGTAAACATGCCAGGAAACAACGTAATCGACATTAAAGCAAAAAACGATGGTTTCTTCCTCGTTGAAGAATTAACTGCAACAGGGAACAAGTATGCATTTGTAAGTGCAGTAACAAATATCGTAACACCAGTATTCCAAGGCAAAGATGTAGTAAGTTTCACACAATTATTTGATGGTACGCAAGTAATTGCTAAAGCAGGAAAAGATGGCCGTGTCGTTCTTCACAAAGTGAACGGAACGTCAATCACAGGTCTTTCTAAATAAAATTAATTAGGTGAAAATCAGGGGGAATTCAAAATGAAGAAAACAAAAGTAATTTTATCAGTAGGTGCAGCACTCGCTGTAACAGTAGGTTCACTATCATTTGCAGGTCAAGAAGTAAAAGTTGGCGCAGCAGAAAAAATCGTTGTAACGGGTTCATCGGCGTTATTACCACTTGTTAAAGTAGCAGAAAAAGATTTCAAAAAAATCAATCGTACAGTTCAAATTTCAGTATCAGGTACATCATCAATCAACGGACCACAATCAGTTGAGCGTGGTGTAGCAACAATCGGTGCATGTGACTGGGACGCAAGTGTAGCGAAAATGGGCTTTAAAGGTTTCACAAGCTTAGATTCAACTGCAGTAGCACGTATTCCATTCGCTGTTGTTGTAAACTCATCAAATGATGTGAAGAACTTAAGTTCAAAACAAATTGAAGATATTTTCACTGGCAAAATCACGAACTGGAAACAAGTTGGTGGCGATGACAAAGCAATTAAAGTTGTTGACCGTGCAAAAGGTTCAGGTACACGCGTAAACTTCCAAGAAATCATTTTAGATAAAAATGAGATCAAAGGTGACGTAAGTACAGCAAGCTCTGGCATTATGAAATCTTCTGTAGAATCAGATGCTGGCGCAATCGGTTATATGGACTTAGCGTATGTTTCAGGTAAATCGAAAGCTGTATCAATCGACGGCGTTCAAGCTACGATGGACAACGCAAAATCAGGCAAATATAAGTTTGTTGGTAAAGGTTACTTCTTAACGAAAAAAGACGTTTCAAAAGCAAACAAAGATTTCATCAAGTACATTACAAGTCCTAAATTCCAAGCGAAACTTAAAGCTTTAAAATTCTTACCAGTTAAATAATTTAAACATACAAAGAGGACAGACAAACTGGTGGACTTGTCCACTGGTTTGTCTTTTCTATAGAAGAAGGGTGAATGTAAATGGATGTAGGGTATAATACGCCAAGTATGGATGAGCGTACAGTTGTACGTAGAAAAAAGACGCTTAAGAAGAATATTTTGAAAAGTAAGTTGTTTCGTTTAACAGCACTATTATCACTCGGTTTAATGAGTTTTTTCTTAATCGCACTCGTTTATTTTGTAGGCAGTACAGGAATTAAAGTGTTTGAAGAAGTATCGTTTGCAGATTACTTTTTCAGTTTAAAATGGGATGCGATGAACAATGAATATGGAATTGGTTTGTTTATTATTGGTTCAATCGCTACGACGTTTTTAACATTACTATTCTGTGTTCCAATTTCACTTATGGTCGCAATTACACTTGTGAAATGGGTACCGCAAAAATTTCAAGGTTCATTACGTTCGATGTTAGATATATTAGTCGGTGTACCTTCTGTTGTATACGGCTATATCGGTTTAACGATGCTTGTACCACTTGTAAGGGATAGTTTTCAAACGTTATTAGGTGAAGGGATATTTGTTGCATCCATTGTATTAACTATCATGGTGTTACCGACAATTACGCGTATTTGTGAAGATGCAATAAGTGCAGTAGATACACGAATTGAAGAAGGTAGCGTTGCTCTTGGTGCAACGAGTGTACAAACAATCTTCCGCACGACGTTACCTGCAGCACGTTCTGGTATTCTAACAGCGGTTATTTTAGGAATGACACGTGCACTAGGAGAAACGATGGCAGTTGTAATGGTAATCGGAAACATGCCACAGCTATTTACAAGCGGCACAGTTGAAGAATTATCATCGAATCCGCTCATTGCAGGTGTACAACAAATCCTTATGACAATAACAACACCAACAGCAACTCTAACAAGTAATATCGTAATGGAAGTAATGAATGTTGCCTATGATTCTACGCAGAACTATGCGCTATATATGATGGCAGTAATTTTATTGTTACTTTCTCTGTTTTTTATCGTTTTAATTCGTATGATGAGAGGTAGACAATAATGGCTAAATTTACACAAGATTATTTATCGGCGTCGATTACGAAATCACTTCGTAGAAATCGACTAATTAAACAACTTTTTATGGCAGGAACGGCAATTATCTTTTCAATTATCATTAGTATACTGATTTTTATATTATACCGTGGCACAATATTGCTAGACCTGAAGTTTTTATACACGTTACCCCAAGAGCTAGAACCAGGTGGCGGTATTGGACCGTTTTTATTTAACACATTCTATGTATTGTTTATATCGCTTGCAATTTCCATTCCGGTTGGGGTGTTTGCAGGCATCTATCTTGCAGAATTTGCTCCGAAAAACAAGTATACGACATTTTTAAGTATGAGTGTTGAAAGCTTAGCAAGTGTACCATCCATTGTTATTGGATTATTTGGTTATATTATCTTTTTAGAAATTTTCGGTATTGGTTGGACGATTCTAGGTGCGGGAATTGCGCTGTCTCTCTTAAATTTGCCAATCGTAACGCGTGTTACTGAGGAAGCGATTATGGCCGTGCCGCGTGATATGCGTGAAGGTAGTTATGCACTCGGAGGAACACCGATGCAAACAATTGTAAAGGTCGTTTTACCAGCTGCTTTACCTGGTATTTTAACAGGGATTAGTTTAGCAGCGTGCCGTGCACTCGGTGAGTCGGCAGTTATTCT
>JBOFGC010000490.1:0-1866 GCA_051648945.1 Bacilli bacterium | reverse complement strand
TCAATTGATCCTTTTTCCATTTGTAAAAAATAATGAACCTGTTTTAGTGACACTTGCTGATATATTAGGAACTTCGCCAAAAAGAATTGTAGCGACGCTTCAAAATTCGGACGAACCGATTGTATGGCGAGAAAGTGAGCAATTTTTCTTGGCACCACATCAAGTAGCGGCGATACAACGTTTGAATACGCCTGGTGTGTATAGTATGTTTCGTTCTTTTGAGCGGGATAGTCAGAGTGCAATGCAAGCAATTGGTATCATACGGAAAGATGAAGGAAGTCCGCCTTCAACGCTTGGAATTACAGGAATTGAACGTACGTTTGATACAGTATTACGTACTTCAGGTGCATCACGACTGCAATATCAAGTGGATGCTACTGGAAACGCTGTGTATGCCGATGCTGTTAACTATCGTGATGATGCATTTGTGTATTTTCCTGTCACAATAAAAACGACGCTTGACGCAGCAATGCAAGTGCAGATTGAACAAATTCTTGATGAAGAAGGAATTTCTCAAGGTGGCGCGGTGTTGCTGGATATAAAAACAAATGAAGTGCGTGTGATGGCAAGTTTACCAAAAATGGATGAAAAAGACCCCTATGGTGATAAAGTAGAAGGAACTGTAAACCAAACGCTTGTAGCAGCGGCACCGGGTTCAGTTTTCAAAACAGTAGTTCTAGCAGCGGCAATTGAAAATATTCCTGATCTTGAGACGATGCGTTTTGATTGTTCGAAAAATACATATGGCGATGGCCTTGAACCAAATGAACGTCGGCGTTTCGGTGATTTGAATGTTCGAGAGAGTTTTGGCGTGAGTTGTAATCGTACGTTTGCGCAATTAGGTGTACAACTCGAACAGAAGCAACCAGGTATCTTAGCGCTCTATGCGAAAAAACTAGGAATCACACAAACAGTAGGTTGGCAAGGTGATGTTTTTTCAGTATCAGATTTTACGCAATTCGATCAAGAAAATTATAATGTTGTGTATGAAGAGAATCTATTAGTAGCAAGAGCGATCATGCAAAGTAGTATCGGTCAGTTAGATGTTAAAATGACACCGCTCGCAATGGCGAATATGATGTCTACCATTGCAGCGCGACGCAAAGCAGAGAGTGTTTCCATTGTACGACAAATCGACTATCGCAATGACCTACCGTTTTATGTATTTGATCCCTTTACGCTACATAATGACAGTGTACAGGGAAGTACATATAGCAAACTGCAAAGCTTTTTAGAAGCCCCTGTGGATAATGCATTCGGAACAGCAGGATACTTAAACGGGATACGAGGTAGTGTGTCAGGAAAAACAGGAACGGCACAAGTACCAATTGGAAACAACAAACAACGCTATCATAAATGGTTCGCGGGCTATTTCCCACGGAGTAATCCACAATATGCACTCGTCGTTTTTGAATATAACACACCAAACGACAAAGACCGTTCTTACATAACGAGTACGAAACGAATCATTGAGAAAGTGCAGATGATAGAGACGGATAGAGAACGTTGAGTGGGTTGTTAACAGAATTGTTTGTTTACTATACAGTGATGGTGTGGTAAATTGTTTCTGAGAGAATCGTCGGGGAGCGGGTGTAGGATGAGTGTAAAGAAAAAGAATACCAAAAAAGAAGATTACGCCGCACTTGGAAAAGTCCTCGTATCGTTAAGTGGTACGTTTTTTGTCCTCTTTCGAATGCTCTTTGCTACAATCGCGCTATCAGATAGTTTGTTGCTATTACTTGCGCATGGCGTAAGTTTTCTTGGAAGCCTATATATGTTGCGAAAAGTTATGTTATTGGTTGATTAAGACTGTTATCAAAGGATAGCAGTTTTTTATTTTTAAAAGAAGTAGAAAAAACCATCAAT
>JBOFGC010000489.1:0-1999 GCA_051648945.1 Bacilli bacterium | reverse complement strand
ACAATTTTACCGAATTTTGTAACCACCAGTAAGAAGCCGCTCCCTTCAGAGCAGCTTCTTACGACAAATCTTTCGCAAAAACAAGTGCGGCGTTATCCACACGTTTTTGGTGTTTCGCCAAGTAGATTTTTGATGTTGTGTGAATACTTTCATGACCGAGCGTCTGTTGAATGTTGTACACATCGGCCCCGTTGCTATGCGAGATGATGGCGAACGCATGGCGGAAATTATGCGCTGTAATTGGATTTGGGCGATGTTGGACAAAGGGTAACGGACAACTTTGCATGAGTGTACTTACTTTGTGACTGAGCCAACTCGGACTGTATACAGCGTGGCGAGCATTCACAAAGGTTGGTGAATTTTCCGCTGGATAGAGCTCGGTTTTTTGACTTCTTATATGACGAAACGCTGTAATGGCTTGCCATAGTGTATCACTGATGAACACATCACGTTTTTTATCTCTCTTCCCTTTTACGCGCAACCAAATTTGATTGTCTACTCTATAAAAATCGCTCATTGTGCTGTTGCATAATTCGGCGATACGTAACCCCGTAGTTACGAGGAAGAGTATAATTGTATAACCGAATAAATTTTGACTTTGTTTTAACCAGTCGAGTATTTGCTTCACTTCGCTTTCGCTTACATCACGGTCAGGACGGTCGTCATCGGTGATGGATTCGCGTAATAGCGCGGTATAACAATTGTGTTCGATATATTCACTACTATATAAATGTTGTAAAAAGGAACGGATAATCGTCGTTTTTTTCGCTAGTGTGGCCGCGGCATACGGATTTCCACCGCGTCCAAGTGGTGCGGTTTTCAACCAACGCCCGTATCGACGCAAATGCCATGTGCGTAAACTGCGCCATAACGATTCGTTGGCAACGATCTCTGCTCCATCGAGTTCAAACTGTTGGGCGTTTGCGATGAGTTGTTCTGCAAACAATAAAATTTCCTTTGTATACACTTCTTTCGTGTTGCTTTTACGATTTTTTTCGTCGGATAGAATTTTTTGTTCGTGTACCCAGTAGTACAGCACTTCGACATCGTTTAGAAAATGATATTTCGGTTTGTTCGCTTTTTCCGCTTCCTCAATGCGTTGTTCGACTGCTAAATAGAAATTAGGATTCAGTAGTTGTGGTAACGTATCACTTTGCAAATCTTGTATGGAAAAAATACGATTACCAACCGCGGGCGTATTGTTTTGGTTCATAGTGTTTTTCTCCTAATTCTAATGCTGCTGTTCGTGGCCAGAATGGATTTCGTAAAAACTCGCGACCGATAAATATCATATCGGCTTGTTTTGCTTGTAAAATAGCTTCTGCTTGTAGCCCGCTTGTAATTAACCCGACTGCACCGCTCGGAATGGCACATGACGTTTTGATTGTGTGGGCATAGTCTACTTGATATCCAGGGAAAACAGGAAACGTCGCAGGAACAAGTGCGCCTGTACTCACATCGATAAGTGATACACCAAGTTGATTGGCTTTACGTACTACATAAAGATATTTGGATACGTCCATTCCGTCTGGATGATAGTCGGTTGCACTAATGCGTAACCAAATTGTACCTGAGAAGTGTTTTTTAACTTCTTCAATTACAGAAAAAAGGAATGCGTTGTCTCCGTTTTCATTGTATTTATAACGATCACTCCGTTTATTGCTCAGTGGCGATAAAAACTGATGAATTAAATAGCCGTGTGCGGCATGAATTTCAGCAATTTGAAAGCCGGCTTTTTCCGCACGTTTGGCAGCTTGTCCCCATTGGGTGATAACCCCTTCAATTTCTAGTTCTGTCAGTTCTTTGGGAATTGGATATGTATCGTCATAAGTTAGTGGTGAAGGAGCAACATTTTCTCCCGTATTTCGGCCTTTGCGTCCCCCATGTGCAAGTTGAATGGCTGCTACACTTCCGTTTGCAGTAATTCCTTCAACAATACGTGTTAATCCAGGAATATGTGCGTCATCCCATATACCAAGATCAGAATTTGAAAGACGTC
>JBOFGC010000488.1:0-10262 GCA_051648945.1 Bacilli bacterium | reverse complement strand
ATGAAGCTTACGCGAAGCTCGTATTGACACTTGACACAGGTGGTGTGAAATCGTATTCATTACGGTGGACATTAGCCGGCGAAGTATTCATCGACGAAGTGTTGAAGCGCGATCACGGTTTCCGTGGTTTCGACGTGTTGAAACATAACACACCTCTTGACGAAGAATAAGAACTATGCTAGAATGTAATTATGTCAGGTTGGCGACGTACCTGAAACCAAAACGTCGCGTTAAAAAAGGAGAAATCATGAAGAAAATTGTACTATTACTGGTGTTACTGTTAAGCGCGTGTGGTACGCAAAAAGCCGATATGTCAGGTCTTGATGTCGTGGAAAAAACAGAAGTCGCGGTAGAAATAGCCGCCGACACCGCGGAAACGGTAAATAAGTTAATGTCGGGAGTACTCCCCGAATGTAGCGCACGTGCGACTCATGATGTAGTTACGGTACATTGTGACGCCGGTGACGCGGAATATTATCAAGAAAATTTACAGCTGATTATCCAGATCGCCGAAATGAACGGTTACGACGTGATCGCTCACCCGATTACGTTACTGACGCCGGAAGTGTACATTACCGAGTCGAAAATATTATCACGAAAAAACTGAGTGGGTTATACCGCTCTTTTTTTTTGTATCAAAATCAAGTATTCAGCATTGAGCGTGGTATAATTAAGTATACTGAACAAGGAAGTGTATACATGTACAAACGCTCAAACAACAAATACGGCGCAACAAAGACGACCGTAGACGGAATCGTGTTCGACTCTTACCTCGAATCTCGTCATTATAAAATCATCAAGAAGATGGTCTCCGACGGAATTATCGCGTCATTTGACCGTCAAGAAGTGATCGAACTCGTCCCAAGTTTCCGACGCCACGGACGCGCTGTTCGTGCAATCAAGATGAAACCTGACTTTACGCTTTATTTCCACGACGGCACGAAAGTTTACGTCGAATCGAAAGGTGTAGAAACGGAAGATTTCAAAATAAAAGTGAAGCTTTTATGGTGGAAAAACCCGAATATTCGCTACGTTCTCGCAAAACAGGAGAATACGACCAACTTGGTGCAGCTCATTATCGACGAAAAAAACCGAGAATTTTCCGATTCTGACTTGACAAGACCGTGAACCGATGATACGATGTTATCGGAGGATTTAATATGAACAAATTTATGAAAATTACGTCAACGGTCGCTTTCGCGGTCGCTAGTCTCGGTTTGGACACGATCGAACCGAGTGAACCTGTCACCAGTGAGTTATTGCAAGTAACTCATCATCGCTTCTATATCGGTGATTATTTAAACGAACAAGCAGAGCGTGAACGTGTCGCTCAAGAACGCGCAGAAGCTGTCAGACGCGAACAAGAACGCGTGCAGTACGAAACCGAAATGCGCCGACGCGAACAAGAAGAACAGCGAAAACGCGCTGAATACTCGTACGATAGCTTGAATACGTTCTTCGCCGATACCGGATTTGCTGGGCGTGCTGAGTCGTTTATTAACGTCGCTCAAGAGTTCAACGTACCGGTTGATCTACTCGTGTCGATTTCGGCACACGAAACAGGTTGGGGTCGATCGACGTTATTCACGTCACATAACAACCCTGGCGGTATTCGATGTACAGAACGCGCTGATTACTGCGTGGACGGTTTCTCGGGTTATAATTCGTTATATGCCGGCTTAGCCGATAAAGCGTATTTATTACGTACGTACTATCTCGATCGCGGACTTGACACGTTGTCAACGATCCAACCGGTATACTGTCCGTTAAGCGACGGTGGTTGTGACGTCTGGTATTCGAACATTTCGCGAATTATCGAATCTGTGCGTGAATACGTTTATGTCGGTTGACGTAATGATTGTAATAAGTTAAAATGAAGTTGTACTTAATTGTACGACTTTTTTTATTGGAGGATTGTTTTTATGAATATCACACACGGGCAAATCGCCGACATGTTAGTAAGCACCGACTACAAAGTGCGAATGATAGCTGAGTATTTAGAACTGGACGATCGTACGGAGAAGTTGGCGGCGTTCATTGAAAAAATGATTAATGACGAACTACCTTTCACACCGAAAACAAAGCTGAAAACATACCAGTACCAATACCAAGCAATGGTGGCGTATAGAAGTAACTTAGCTATTCGATGTTACGACGAAGGTATTGACTTATCGCAGTACTTACCCGTTAACTCAGTAAGCGCGGTATGATATGATGGCAATAAACATATTAATCTGGGTCATGATTCACCAACTCGGTCGTCAGGGGCTGTTGAGCGACACATTCGTAATGTGCGCGAACATCGTCTTCTGCTGTAGTATTGCGTCCACGGTCATCTACGACGCTGTTAATACATTGAAACGAAAATAACTTGGAGGTTTTACACATGAACGAACTAATGAACTTAAACGAAAATAACAAAGTGACGAGCTTAGAACTCGTTGAACAAATTAATTTTTTCCGCGCAGATATTGATGGGAAGAACCCGTTGCGACATGACACTTTACGAAACATTATTAAGGACGAATTTGAAGACGAAATTAAGACCCAAGAAATTTTGGGGCTTGAGATTAAAACTAAAAGCGGTCAAACCGCACTAGCTTACGAACTTACACCGAGTCAAGCTAAACAGGTTCTAGTCCGCGAATCGAAGTCTGTACGTAAAGCTGTGATTAAATACATCGAAGTCCTTGAGCAGCGAATCGCGGCGCTCAAACCGTTAGACTCGTATCAAATCGAAGATTCGTTGGAACGTGCGTTACGTTGGGCGGAAGAAGAGAAACAACGCCGATTGCTACAAGCTACGGTTATCGAACAAGCGCCGTTAGTGGAAATCGCCGTTAAACGACTATCGAAAGACGGGTGTATGTCGATTACTGACGTAACTAAAACATTTGGTCTGAAACGTGGTGCGTTAACTAATTACGCGAGAGAACTCGGTATGTTACATAAAATGAACGCGGAAGTCAATAAACGCGGTGAAGAATATTTTAAAGTGTACGACAATAACGGTTATCGCGCTATCGGTGTAACAGAAGCCGGTATTCGATGGGTACAGAGCTTGATTACCGACGGAGAACTGTCAGTACGAAACGAAGACGGAGGAAAGAAACATGCTTAACTTTTTTAACAAGAAATCACGCATTCATGTAGCACCAATCGAGCCGATTAGCACTGAACCGATCGACACTGGATCAATCTGTGCTGCGCCACTTAACCTTACAAAAGGCGCTGTTCTTAATTTAAACAAATCGACTTACGACGCGTTAACACTCGCCGCTGGTTGGGATACAGGATACGATCTCGATTTATTTGCGGTCATTACATCGAAAAGTAACGATCACGAAATCGTCTACTTCGGTCGACGCGAAAAATTCGGTGTCAAGTTACATGGCGACAATTTAACAGGTGACGGTGATGGTGACGATGAAATCATTACGTTGTCATTGAACGATTTACCGGCGAATATTACGAAAGTGACGTTCGGTGTAGCTATTTATCGCGACGGTGTGTTTAAAAATGTAAAGAACGCGTACATGCGGTTATTATCGAACGGTACGCACGAAATCTGTCGTTACGATTTATCCGAATCTGGTGGTGACAATGACGCCGTGATCGCGTGTCATATGTTACGTACAGGCGACACGTGGGTGTTCCAAGCCGAAGAACGTTACGTGAAAAGTTCGGTTCAAGGTATTGTACGATATTTATAGCTTACAAGCACGAATTAATTTTCGTGTTTTTTTTATTGACAGTGATATTTTGACATGTTATACTTGGTTCAAGACGGAAAGCAGTCGTCTGAAAATAGTAAAAAGAGGTAGAACATCATGAACGAATTAGTGTATATGAACGGGAACGTAGCCGTTACTACGAGTAGAACTGTAGCGGAGTATTTTGGAATGCAACATAAGAACGTTTTGCAAGTAATTGACAGTAAAAAGAGTACGGCTGAAAATTCAGCTCTATTAGATTCGATGTTTTTTGAGTCAACTTACCGAGCTTCAAACGGTAAATCTAACCGCGAAGTTATCATGAACCGTGACGGATTCAGCTTACTAGCGATGGGTTTCACTGGAGCAAAAGCGTTACAGTTCCAGTTAAAGTTTATCGCCGAATTTAACCGAATGGAGACGGCTTTACGCGCACAAGCTATACCGTCGTACCAAATCGAAGATGAGATCGAACGAGCAATTCGTTGGGCGGAAGAACGCCGCGAAGAACGCGAAAAACGTGTAATTCTCGAAACGACGATTTCGGAACAGCTACCAATGGTCAAATTAGCCGTTGAACGCATTTCGAAAGGTGGTTGTATGTCGATCACTGATATTACGAAAACATTCGCTTTAAAACGCGGACAACTGACGGCATACGCGAAAGAAAACGGATATATCCATAAAAAGAACACCGAAGTCAATAAACGCGGTGAGGAATACTTCAAAGTGTACGACAATAACGGTTATCGCGCGATTGGTGTGACAGAAGCCGGTGTATACTGGGTGTCGGAACTGGTCGAAAATGGAATTTTGGGAGTATAGTAGACGATAAAAAAAGGAGATATAGTAATGACACAATTTTTTAAATACAACGAGACGATGACACGCGAAAAGTTCGAGAAATACTCGAAAATCGACGAACTGATCCGTCGCGAATTGCGTGAACGAAAAGTATCTGTAGCCGAACTCGCCGAAGAGACCGGTTGTCAGAAGATTACGCTGTATAACTTAATTAACGGACAGACAAGTAAACCGTCGTTTAATGTCTTTTCAAGCGTTTTCGAATCACTCGGTCTGATTACGCTATCTGACGAACCGTTCGCTGCGAAGATTAAACGCGAACCGCTGGAATTGTTACGTGAAACCGGGATTTCGTCGGCACATATTCGTTACTTCCGTTCAGGTCGTTGTTTACCGACGTGGGGAATGTTACTGAAAATATGTGTAGTGTTAGACGAGGATCCGTTGCGCTACTTGGAGTATTGAGGGAGGAATAAGTCATGAAAATTTTACACGAAATCGAACCGAAAGAGTACGTAACAAAGTGGGGTCACACTGTGAAACGGCGTCGAGTGGTCGTACGCTGTCATTGCGGCGAAGAACGTGCCGTATTTAAAGCGTCGCTGACACGCATAAAATCGTGTGGTGGTCTTCCACCTAAAAGTACGGCGCGTGATTACTCAGGTCGCACGTTACGCGAATGGTCAGAACTAACCGGAATTAAGTATCATACGCTCGATTATCGGTTACGTACCGGAGATACGATCGAAGAAGCTGTAGCGAAAGGAGGTGGAAGAAGATGTCAGAGTTCGTTTTCGGCGTAGTTGTCGCCTGTATTCCGTGGTTAACTGCGTACATATTCGTGTTCGAACGTGAGTTACGACGCTTACGACGTGAAAATATTAAGTTGCGGTCATACCGACATGCGACAGTATCACCAAGAAAGGAGGGATAGTACATGAAATATATCGTCAAATACCACGATTTATATGTCACAAATGCCGTACTGAACGACGTCGTAGTGACCGATGAAACCGGTACATGTGTCGTCAACGAACACGGTCATTTACGTTATCAGCGCGTTGCCAGTACTGTACGCTTATCGAACGACGCTGACGACGCGTACGAGTTTTCGAAACTGAACGACGCGCGTGCTGTAGCTGAGAAAGTCGACGGTGTCGTGTTACAGTTAACGTACATCGAAGTGTAATAACGACGGGAGGCGGATTAATTTCCGTCTTTTTTCTATTTAAACGCTTGACGTGTTATTTAATACGTGCTAGAATTTAATTATCGGTTAAAGATAACCGATGACAACGGAGGAAAGAACATGAAAAATTATTCAAAATTAATTTGGAACATCGACGCTTATAAGGTCGGTCACATGAATCAGTACGACCCAGAGGTCGAATACGTACAATCAGTCTTTCAGTTACGCTCAAGTAGAACATTCACCCACGTACCAGTATTCGGTTTACAGTATTTTATCGAAGAATACCTGACAAAACCGGTCACACACGCCGAAGTTGACGAATTAACGAACGAGTTGAAATTGATGGGTATTTACCACCAAGATATCGAAACGAAGCTGAACGCACTTGCTGATCTCGGCTACATTCCGCTGAGTATTAACGCTGTTCCGGAGGGTACGATTGTTACTACCCCGAACGCGATTGCGACGATCACGAACACGGTTGCCGGTTTTCACTGGGTCGTGGGTCTAGCTGAAACGTTGTTATTACAGTGGTGGGCGACATTATCGACAGCCGCTCAATCATTGCTGTATAGACAGGTTACAGAACACTTCTTCGCGAAAAGTTCGGACTTAGATTCGGTCAAATTTCACGTACACGACTTCGGATTACGTGGTGCTTCTTGTCCGGAACACGGCGCACTGACTGGCGCTGCACACGCGTTATCGTTTAACGGTTCGGATACGATTTCTACGTTACCGTTCTTGCGTGAATATTACGACGCCCAAGGGTTCGCGATCGGTTCAGTTCCTGCGTCTGAGCATTCAGTAATGTGTTCATTCGGTCGTGATCGCGAATTAGAAGCTTTTGAACACATGCTGAACACCTATCCGAACGGTATCGTGTCGATTGTATCAGATACGTATAACTGGTATAACGTCCTTGACACAATTCTACCGCAGTTGAAAGATAAAATCCTCGCTCGTGACGGACGTATCGTAGTCAGACCAGACTCGGGGATACCAGAACAAATCATCAACGGTCGATACTTACGTCACTCGTCGGATCTTACATATACTACCGCCGATAAAGGTGCGCTGCGTTCGTTGGACGAAACGTTCGGACATACTGTCAATAGTCGCGGTTATCGCGTTCTGAACGACAAAATCGGGTTGTTATACGGTGACGGAATGTACCTCGGTCGATACGTACGTACGTTGCGGGATATGCTCGAACTGGGTTACTCAGCTGAAAACTTGATTATCGGTGTAGGTGGTATTTTACGCGGTCATTCGCGAGATACGCTCGGTTGTGCGATTAAAGCGACAGCTGTGCGACGGACGGACGGTATCTGGTTAGGTATCATGAAAGACCCTGTGACAGATCACGGTAAGAAATCATACTGTGGACGAGTAAAGGTTATCAAGACCGAAAACGGATTCCGCACCGTCGAAGCCGATGATCGCGTTGACGATGTGTTAACGAACGCATTCATGAACGGACGAGTAACCAAGTATACGTGGGACGATGTACGAGCTAATTACGAATCATCGTATCCGGACGCTTTAACACCGATCGACATCGAAATAATCGCAGAACAAAAAGCGACATGGTAGGGGGAAAGAACATGAAACACGAAATTTACGGAATCACGCACGACGGTGAACGTCGAATCATCGTATTCGATCGTTGGGGTGGTGGAGAATTACGCTACGTACCGCAGAACGTCGACTTCAAACATATTTATGTCCCGTTTCTATCGTTCGAAACGTTGGAAAAAGTAATCGTATTCTGGCGACACTGTCCTGTTGAACGTATCGTTGTCGGTTACTTATCGTATTCACGCGCAGATAAAGACCTACCGGAACGTAACGAGCGTGTCTTATCGGATATGTTGTTATCGTTATTACGTAGTCAGGTCGGTTCTACGGAGATTTACGTTGTCGACGTACATAATCCAGATACTTTGCGTGTTACAGGAGCTATCAACTGCGATACGTCGGATACGTTACTGCGCCATTTTGAAACGATCAATCAAGGTGAGTATCAGCTAGTTGCACCTGACGCAGGTTGTGAACGTCGATTATCGTCATTACACTTCAACTACGTCGGGGTGAAGAAGCGCCACGATGACGGATCATTGACGCTCGAACTTGTCGAAAACGATCCGAAACGTGACTGTTCGACGTACGCTATCGTAGATGACATTTGTGACGGCGGTAGAACGTTCGTACACGTGGCTAACGCGATTCGCGAACGCGACAAAAACGCAGAAATCTGGTTACTTGTCAGTCACGCATTGCTACCTTTCGGTACGTGTGAGTTAGAAAAGGTGTTAGCTGGAATCGTGACACTAGACACATGTCAGAGTGAAAGTAACGGATTTATCCATGTTATAGAATAGCAAAAAAAAAAGAGCTTGAAGGTATTGTACCAATCAGGCTCTTTTTTTCGTGGTTTGAGTGCGCGCTTGACGCTTTGGACGTGTTAAACTGACTAACGGTTAATTAACGTACCAAAACCGCCTAAACCGTCCCTACCGAATCGTCCCCCACAACTTACCGTATCCAGATCCGACGCGCTCACGTACCGGTAAATAACCGAGTGACCCGTTTCCGCGTTTGTAGACGATGTAGACGTATTTGTTCGTTTCTACAACTTCGATATAGTACTGACCAGCAGCTGGGCATATTTCACCGTTCACGTACGCTACATTCGTCTTACTCGTAAATTTCGGTTCAGTGCGCACCAGAATCGAACCTTCGGCTACGTTCGGAATGAACTGTCCTTTCTGTGCGTAACGTTTCTGAACGACTTCGTCGGTACTCACCGGTGGTGTCGGTGTCGAAACGCTCTTTTTCGGGAGATTACACGCACGCGCGATAACGTGGGCTACGTCCGCACCGATACTTTTCGCGTGCTTCGCGAACGCGTCAGCTTCGTTCTTGTTCGAAATGAAACAGAACTCGATGATGATCGCCGGCATTTTTGTCGCTTTTAAATAATGATACTGTGTCGACTGCTTCTGTCCGCGGTCTGTCGTTACTACGCCGTATTTTTTCAAGATGTCGAAAATTGGCGCATGTAGTCCGCGTTGTAACGTCAGCGACGGTGCGTGACCCGTGTAGACGAACGTTTCGAACCCGTGAGCGCTTGCTGACGCCGAGTTCAAGTGGTATTCGATCGCATAATCGGCGTTGAAAGCGTTTGCTTCGATCACGTCGTCGGTATACAACTTATCTGTGTCTTCGAGATCGACAACGTACTCAGCGCGTAATACACGTGAAGTTTCGTTCTGCGCGATTTCGACGAGTTCAGCTTCGGTATAACCGTTCGCACATGCGCCGGGGTCGACGTTTACTAAATGTCCTGAGTTTAGAGAAATTTTAACCATTTAATCACTACTTTCTGCGGTTTATCCGCGTCTTAATTATACCACGCGATATGTACAATACTTGATTTTGATGTGCGATTTTTAACTTTTTTGTGGTGATTGGCGCTGTATACGTATCGAACCGATTAACGCGCGCTTGACGCTGTAGACCGACCAAACCGAATGACGCGCGCTTGACGCTTTGAACGCATTGAACCGACCATAACGCACAAAAAAGAGGGTCACCCCTCTTATTCTCCCTACTTCTCCAATTCAGCAAGTACACGTTTCACTTCTTCACGATAGCGACTTGGTACTTCTTCGATAGTTTTTAATCCTTTAATCACCATTGCTACATATGCGTCAACCATTGCGTTCCCTCCTTTCGTATTCGAGAATAATTCCGGTAATAACGGCTCGATGAGCGTATATAACTCGTCTGTTGCGAGCAATGACACGTCGATGAGCGAATCTTGGTAGTCGTTCGTTTCGTTTGCGGTGATTAGTTGTTGTTCTAACAATTCCGCTTGTTCGATTAATGATAAATTTTCGAGTTTTAATTCACGTGCGGTTGTTGAAAGCGTGTTAAGTGTCGAAGCGTAGTTCACCGGAATATTACCTGATAATTTCACCGGAACAACTGATTCAGCCGATACTGTCGTTTGATAGTCGAATGAACGTAACTGTCCGTTATTCTCGATGTATTCCGTTGTTGACTCTGCGAGTTGATACACGACTGTTGTCGGATTTTGTGCGAGCCATGATTTGAAGCCTGCGACGTCTGGGGTTGAGAGTTTGGATTTGGCGATAGAAATGACAATTTCGTTTGCGTTGTTGTGTTTCACAAAGAACTCTTTTGTTGGCGAACCTGTTGTAAATGGGTTACCGCCAAAATTGGACATAACTTCGCCGAGTGAAACATGTTGGAATTTATCATTAATGGCAAAATCATTTTTCGAAGAACTTGTCACTGTGGTGATGGTGGAAATTAAATTCTTAAATTTAACAAACCCAGTTTCTACACTTTGCGAGACAATACTCCAACCACTCTCACTCCCGTTCAGCACAACTTCACCACATCGTCGTGTCAGTACCCCTGTATCGACATCATACGTATCGGCTACACCGTTTGGTAAGCTTCGGAGTATTACCGGTGATGGAAGAGATGCCGTTGATGATTGATAAGGGATGTAGGTTGAC
>JBOFGC010000487.1:0-2984 GCA_051648945.1 Bacilli bacterium | reverse complement strand
GATAATTTTTTTCAATCAATTGTACAAACGTTGAGTAGATAAGCTTATCTCGTAACACGGAATCAATGGATCCGATATTATTTAACATCTCTTCAATTAAAACGGGTAACGAATACTTTGTCAGTAAATCTTCGACAGTATGCTCTTGTAGTTTAATCTTTAAGTCTATAATATAAATCACCTCAACTAACAGTATATATGCATTGTTTATAGAATGATAATTTTAGTATAAAGGCTTTCACTTTGGTGAATACGTCAAGCTTTTAAGCCACAGCGTAAAATCTACCTGACACCCCCTACCATTCGCCCAAATCACCATCTTTACAAAAAGTTAACAACCTTTCGACACCCATTTACATATACATAGCATTATGTTTTTTGATAATGAAAAGTTAGGGGTGTAGGTGTGGAATTAAATAGCAATGAAAATACCGCTACGACAGATGAAGAACAAGCTAAAGCGCTGAATAACATGCGGAAAAAAGAAACAAAAAAAGGGAAATTTCTCGTGTTTAGTGTATTTGTGCTTTGTGTTTTTGCAATCATTGTAGCGAAGTGGAGCAGTGGCCCGGCAGAGGTGATTTTTGGTGTGTATGGAATGATTATGCTGAGCTACTTGCTCATTAAATTGTTGTTGTCTTTTCACTACAAACCATTCACAGGTAGTCCGAGACCATATCGTGTGAGTGTCGTCATTCCGTATTACAATGAAGATTATGAAACGGTGAAAAAGACCGTAGAAAGCATTCTTGCGCAAACATACAAAGCGTATGAAATCTTCATTATTGATGACGGAAGTAAAGACCGAGATACGTATGAAAAATTACGAACGTGGGCGAACGCAATCGACGTAAAGATTCCGACGACGATTATCGTTCACCGTCAAGAACCGAATGCCGGAAAACGAATTGCCCAAGTGTTTGCTTTTGAACATGCAACAGGTGATGTGTTTTTTACTGTGGATTCGGACGGCTACATCGCCAATAATGCACTTTACGAGCTGCTTATTCCTTTTAACGATCCAGAAGTAATGGCAGTAACGGGTCATATTAACGCCCGAAATCGTGAAGACAATTTGTTTACACGACTACTAGACATGCGTTATGAAAATGCATTTCGTGTAGAACGTGCTGCACAATCTGTTACGGGAAATATTCTCGTTTGTTCCGGACCAATCAGTTGCTATCGCCGCGAAGTGATTGTTGAGAATTTAGAGCACTATCGCAATCAAGAATTTTTAGGTCAACCTGTTCAGTTTGGCGACGATCGCTGTCTTACCAACTACGCAATTTTACGCGGAAAAACAGTATATCAATCGACCGCAACATGCATCACAGACGTACCATCGAGTTTCGCGCAGTTCATTAAACAACAAATTCGGTGGAATAAATCATTTTTTCGAGAAAGTCTTATCGCATTCGGAATCGGCCTAAAAAAACCAAAAGTGCTTGTGTGGGTCATTCTCGAACTCTCACTCTGGCTCATTTTTGGTGTGAGCATAAGCGTCGGCACGTACATGCAATATGACACGCTTGGACTTTTATTACTTGCATACTATATGTTTTATGTGAGTATCAGCTCATACGCCCGCAATGTGTATTACATTTTACAACGCCCCTTTATGTTTTTATTGGCGCCATTATATGGAATCATTCATCTTGTCATTCTCTTTCCACTACGTTTTTACGCACTGAGCACACTCAAATCAAACGGCTGGGGAACACGATAAAGGAGCATGAAAATGAATACAATTATTGAGAAAATAAAAAATAAAACAGCCCAAATTGTCATCGTTGGGCAAGGATATGTCGGTTTGCCGCTCGCTGTCGCGTTTAGCGAAGCGCAGTTGCAAACAATTGGACTAGACGTCGATACACGTAAAGTGGATGCACTAAACGCCGGTCAATCGTATATTAAAGACATCCCGAACGAACGATTAGCACCACTCGTAGAAAACGGCACATACAAAGCAACAACCCAGCCACAAATTTTGAGTTCTGCAGATGTCATTTGCATTTGCGTCCCGACACCACTGAACAAACAACAAATTCCAGATGTTTCATATATCGAAAGCGTTACACAGTGGATCATTCAACACGCCCAACATGAAGTGCTTATCGTCTTAGAAAGCACAACATATCCTGGCACGACAGAAGAACTTATCGGCAACAAATTGACAGAGCACGGCTTCAAAATCGGCACGCAAACACTACTCTGCTTCTCACCAGAACGAGTAGATCCAAATAACGGAAAATATACCATTGAAAATACACCAAAAGTAATCGGCGGTGTCACATCACTTTGTACAGAAACGGGCGTCACACTTTACGAACAAATTGTGCAACAAGTCGTTCCGGTCGGTTCTACAAAAGTAGCAGAAATGACGAAACTTCTTGAAAATACATTTCGTTCCGTAAACATCGCCTTTATCAACGAGATGGCAAAACTATGTGACATTATGGGCATGAGCGTGTGGGAAGTTGTCGATGCAGCAAGCACAAAACCATTCGGATTCATGCCATTTTATCCCGGTCCTGGCATCGGTGGTCACTGCATCCCGCTCGACCCCATGTATCTCGCATGGAAAGCAAAAGAGTTCCGCTTCAACAGTAAATTTATCGAACTCTCTCAAGAAGTCAACAATCTCATGCCTTTCTATATTTCGACAAAAGTCGCAGAGCAACTTAACAACGCAGGAAAATCATTGAAAAACGCGAACATCCTTCTTGTCGGCGCAGCCTACAAACCAAACATTAACGACGTACGTGAATCGCCAACACTTTGGATTTACGAAATTTTAAAATCACGTGGCGCAAAAGTATCATTCTATGACCCACACGTCACCTCATTTCTAGACGGTCAACAAAATCGCATCACTTCCGTCACTTGGGACGAAAGCACAGTAGGTAGCTATGACATGATTGTCGTCTTAACACAACACGACAGCATCGACTGGGAAACACTAGCTACCCACGCACAAGCAA
>JBOFGC010000486.1:0-6621 GCA_051648945.1 Bacilli bacterium | reverse complement strand
CATAGTGTGTTAAGCAGTGTTGCGATTTTAGATGGTGAGAAAACAGAAATCATGACAGAACGCGTTCTGGTAACATTTTTTCCACTCTCAGAAAGTGAAATTCAGAAGTATGTGGAAACAGGCGAAAGTATGGACAAAGCAGGTGCGTATGGCATTCAAGGTTTTGGTGCGTATTTAGTCAAACATATTAATGGCGATTATAACGCCGTTGTCGGGATGCCTTATGCACGTGTAGCGCGTTGTCTTAGTCGTTGTGGTGTGAAAACAAGATACAATTAAATTAGGGGGCGGCAAATGAACGAGATTATGGGCTTGAAAATTCAGCAACTTCCAGAAGAAGAGCGACCACAAGAACGAATGGTTGCGTTTGGTAGTACGACACTTACGAATGTGGAACTGTTATGTATCATTTTGCGTACAGGAACGAAAAACAAGCCTGTGCCAATGGTGAGTGGAGAGTTGTTAGCGCGCTTTGGTGGATTGCATGGGTTGAAAGAAGCGTCCATTGAAGAGTTAGAAAACACACAAGGCATCGGCCGAAGTAAGGCGTTGCTTTTACTTAGTGTCTTTGAACTCGCATCGCGTCTGAACAGCGTTATTCGTACAAACGAACATGTCATCCGCAGTCCGGGTGATTGTGCGGACCTCGTTATGGAAGAAATGCGTCACCTACATCAAGAACATTTTGTCTGCCTATTCCTAAATACAAAAAATCATGTGATTGCTCGTAAAACGATCTTTATTGGTAGTTTAAACGCTAGCATTGTCCACCCGCGGGAATTGTATAAAGAAGCGGTCAGACGGTCAGCGGCGAGCATAATTTGTGCGCATAATCATCGTGTGACACGTTCGTAACTGAAAAGGTTACGCATGCTATCTGTAAGTCGAAAGACGAAAAAGAGAGTCGTGAACTCTTCACTCGATAGGTAGAATGATAGGGTAACGCCTTGAAATGCCAACTCTAATACTCCGACATGCATCCTTTGAATGTGTAAAAGAAGTTTGTATGAAACTCGGTGAAGGCGGCTGAAAATTGTCGTAGTGCCATTTGGTAACCGAAATCTAACCAGAGGTGGTTGGTGCAGTGGATAAGCCGGGAGTCGTTAAAAGCTTAATATGGTGAGAATGTGGTTAAACACTGACGAACTAGCGAATGAAATGTCTGAGAGTGGGACTGCTTAGAAATGAGTGGACTTGATGAAAATTCAAGTGCGTTCCGTGGGCGAGTACCTATGGTG
The DNA here is from genome assembly GCA_051648945.1 of Bacilli bacterium. GTDB lineage: Bacteria > Bacillota > Bacilli > JBOFGC01 > JBOFGC01 > JBOFGC01. The sequence continues at coordinate 5,383 of JBOFGC010000486.1, read as the reverse complement.
GTTTCGAAAGCTCCATGCACAGTTATAGGCTGTGGAGAGGACGCCAGGCAAGAGTTAGCACCTAAGTTAAGATATTGATAGAGTGAAGGGAACGTGGAAAGCTATCGACATGGAGAGTACACACTCAGTGAAATGGTAGGAAGGAAATGTTTAATCTATAACTTCCTTTGACGATAGTGAGAGTAGAGGCACGAGCGCTGATGTTTCTGTAATGGAAATGGAGCAATAGCCTCTAGTCGATTGTTAATTATTTCAACTCAATCATCTCAAGGATTCTCGTATGACTAAAAAGGTCACGAGCCATGAATGGAGCGTGATAAACCTTGAAAGAAAATTATAAGAAAATCCCAAGAATGAAAAATACACGATTACGCCATGCGGAATACTATGGTATGACAGAAACGTTGGATAATCTTTTTGCAGAAAGTAGAGCCAATAAAAAATTTACGAATCTAATGTCCATCATTACATCTGAAGACAATATTCTACTCGCTTACCGTAATATCAAGCGAAACAACGGAAGTGCAACGGCTGGTGAGGACAAAATCTCAATCAAAGATATTGAAAAGTTCAGTACAATTGACTTTATCAATATTGTGAAGAACCGATTCGTTAATTATAATCCTCGAAAGGTAAGACGTGTGGAGATACCTAAACCGAACGGAAAGACTAGACCTCTAGGGATACCGTCTATGTGGGATAGAATAGCACAGCAATGTATTCTTCAAATTTTAGAACCGATTTGCGAAGCGAAATTCTATAAATATAGTTTTGGTTTCAGACCGACAAAATCTGCTGAAAATGCGATTGCCGCGTGTGCTGGACGGATAAACAACAATAAAATGCAATACGTTGTAGATGTTGACATTAAAGGTTTCTTTGATGAGGTAAAACATTCAAAACTGATGCAACAAATATGGACTATGGGCATTCGTGATAAACAGTTGCTTGTTATCATTCGTAAAATGCTAAAAGCTCCGGTCGTTCTACCAAACGGCAAAATTGTATATCCAAGTAAGGGAACACCACAAGGTGGCATACTCTCTCCATTGTTAGCAAACATTAATTTAAACGAGTTTGATTGGTGGATTGCAAACCAATGGGAAAGTAAAAAATGTCGCAGTATAAATGATTATCTTAATAAAAAAACAGGACTGATTAGCCATCAATATAGGTATAGGCAACTTCGTAAAACTTCAAAACTTAAAGAAATGTATATTGTTCGCTATGCTGACGACTTTAAAATTTTTACGACAAATCGATCAAATGCAGAAAAAATCTTTATGGCTAGTAAATTGTGGCTGGAAGAACGGTTAAATCTTACTATTTCTTTTGAAAAATCTCAAATAACAAATCTTAAGAAGAAAAGTAGTGAATTTCTCGGATTTGATTTAAAAATGGAACGTAAAGGATATGACCGTTTTGGACGTAATAAGTTTGTCTGTCAATCTCACATAACAGGTCAAGCACGTAAGCGGATTAAAAAGCAACTAAAAGACCAAATCAAACGAATGCAAAAAGCATCAAGTGGTACTGAATTAATTAAAAACGCACAAATATATAACAGTATGGTAATTGGGATTCACAACTATTATCGAATAGCAACACAGGTCAATGATAGTCTACTTCCAATACAATACCAACTTACTATCATAGAACGTAATAGATTAAAACAGTTTTCACTCTGTAAAACAACCAACTATTCAATCAAAGACAAAGGTATAAAACCCTATTTAAAATCGAAGATGACAAGATATATTAACGGATATCCCATCATACCAATTGGATTCATCAAAACGAAAAATGCATTGATGCCTAAAAATGGTGTAAATAAATTCACAAAAGAAGGACGAGCATTAATGCATCGTGAACAGAATGCTGTCCCAAATTGGAAAGTACAATGGATTAGGAGAAATCCTATAATAAACGATAGAGCGACAGTTGAATTCAATGACAATCGTATTTCGCTTTTCATTGCACAAAACGGGCTGTGTGGGGTAACAGGAGAAGAGTTAATTTTAAATGAAATGGACTGCCATCATAAGATGCTATGGAGTGTTAGTAAAGACGATACTTACTCTAATCTTATCTTAATTACGAAAGATGTGCATCGGTTAGTACATTCAGTAGATGACTATGTAAATCAAAAATATCTTCAAATCTTGAACTTAAATGAGGTACAGTTGAAAAAGCTGAATAACCTTCGATTAATGATTGGAAATAAATCTATCATGTAAAGTGGACTACTTCTAATTGGACGGATTGAGAAAAATGAAAATAACCAGTCAATCGATGGAACGCCGTGTGCAATGAAAGTTGCACGCACGGTGTGAAGCAGGGGAAAAGGTAGCGATAATTTCAAATCCTTACCTATTGCTATCGAGTGGAGTGCGACCTTTTTCCCTTTTTTGTTGAGAAGTGAGTAAAATTACTCTATATTTCACCCACCTTGCAATCTTTGGATATATACGTCTAGTCACTTACTGTGCGTGCGGAAACGCTGTGCAGAACCAAAGCATGTGACAGATGTAAGCGACGAAAGATGAAAGCTATACTGCCTGAAGTCTAGACATGGCGCACGGACGCCAGATGTGTGATGTGACACGTACTCGTCTCTCCACGACGTGCGTGCGAGTAGCAAGGTGAAACGTACATCAAATATGTCGAATGGACCATCTTCCCGTTGTGTATCTTCTCACAAAAAACAAAAGGAGTGTCTACGTGCCAGTGTGCATACGACACAAGGAGCTTTCGTAAAAAGAAAGCAGGTTCATCTAATTAAAGGAGACAAGCTATGCTCATACCACGCTGCTTCTTAAATCAAAAACTAAACACAAGTAAACGAACGCCACGTGCAGTGCGTCTACAAAGAAACAAGATGTGTAGAAAGATTCATAACCTACTTTATGCAAAAGTGGCAGAAAAGTATGGCTACACATCAATCGATTATCACACCCTTCCTATTCTACTGCGGCGAATTATACGTAAACAATGTAACTACATCGCATTCACACAACATCCAATCCAATCAATGAAATCCATTCACCTAGAAAAATGGAACAGAGAAAGTTTCCTTTTTTTTCTAAAAAGCATAAAGAAAACATCGTTTCAAAGAAATGTACTACCGATTCACACCTCCGCTCCACTTCACGAACTTTGCTACTTTCTTATCCTGACAAAAAAATATAACATCACACCGCTATTCGGCGTAGGCAACGAATGGCTTGTCCCGAAATTACAGAAGGAACTGGCGGAAAAATTGCGTAAAGAAACAGGGTGTGAAGTGTATGAGTGGTCAAACAGTGAGTCGGTCATGTTTGGATATGTCAATCGCAACAATGTACTGCTGCAACCGCCGAAAAATGTAAAACGAATTGCAGATGCACTTGGTGGCTTGCATCGGAGGAAGCAAAGGTTGTGTGCTTTTCCCTTTTTGCTGAACAGTGAAGAAAAAGTAGTAAAAAAATATTTGTTGTTGTTAAAAAGGAAAATTAGGAAATATTATTGTTATGGAAATTGTGTGCAGCAAGATCGGCAGTGGAACAAAGTGTGTGATGAGTGGTACGTACGAACACTTGCGCGCAAACATCGAGAGGCACAACGAAAAATAAGAGCAGAAGTGGGCATAGCTAAAAGTTTACGATAATGATTGAAGACGATGAACTGGGGAGCCGTATACGTTGAGAGACGTACGTACGGTTCTGTTGGAAGGTGTAGACAACCTAGCCAAACGACCCAACGCCGAGTCGAGAAGATATTGAAGTGACGAAGCGGTTAATTGAATGCGGACGTATTTTAGGAATAGAGCTACTTGATCATCTCATCATCGGTGACGGCAAATGGTGCAGTTTAAAAGAAAAGGGCTATTTTTAACAAAGGGAAAAAGCAGTCATACGCCAGTGTTTGACTGCTTTTCCTTTAAAAGTAACAAGATGTCCATCAATTGACACTACCTTTCTCGTCGGAATTATATTATAATAAACTAATGGTTTTAATTGACCACCAACGTTTAAATGAAGGGAAGTAGTAATTGATGTTTGGTTTTGGTCGTTCATCAGATTTAGGAATCGACTTAGGTACAGCGAATACGCTTGTATACATAAAAGGAAAAGGTGTTGTCGTTCGTGAGCCATCGGTAGTTGCAATGGAAACGAACACAAAGCAAATCGTTGCAGTCGGAAACGATGCACGTAATATGCTTGGCCGTACACCGGGCAATGTTGTGGCACTCCGTCCAATGAAGGATGGCGTTATTGCAGATTATGAAAAAACAGCAGTAATGATGAAATATTATATCAATCAAGCGTTAAAAAAGCGCGGATTATTTCCAGGGAAACCTTACGTAATGGTATGTGTTCCTTCAGGTGTAACTGCAGTTGAACGTCGTGCTGTTATTGATGCGACGCGTCAAGCAGGCGCACGTGATGCATTCCCAATTGAAGAACCATTTGCTGCGGCAATCGGTGCCGACTTACCTGTTTGGGAACCAACGGGTAGTATGATTGTTGATATCGGTGGAGGAACGACAGAAGTTGCTGTCATTTCACTTGGCGGTATCGTAACAAGTCAGTCCATTCGTATCGCAGGAGACGAAATGGATGATGCAATCATGTACTACATCAAGAAACAGTACAGCCTACTTATCGGTGAGCGTACTGCTGAACAAATGAAAGTACAAGTAGGAAACGCTGGCAATTATAACGATTACGGAACGATGGAAATTCGTGGACGTGATTTAATTACTGGTTTACCGAAAACGATTGAAATTAAGAGTGATGAAATTGCACATGCACTTAAAGATACAGTGACGGCTATTGTTGATTCTGTGAAGAGTACCCTCGAAAAAACTCCACCAGAATTAGCAGCAGACATTATGGAAAGTGGTATTGTTCTTGCAGGTGGCGGTGCGTTATTACGTGACCTAAATCGTGTAATTGCAGAAGAAACGAGCATGCCTGTGCATGTTGCTGAAAATCCATTAGATTGTGTAGCGATAGGAACAGGACGTGCGCTTGATAACATTGATATGTTCAAGTCTCGTGTGTTCGATACACTTCATTCATAAGGGAGGAAAGAGATATGCCGCGATTTTTTATGAAAAAACGTGTAATTCTCGTTACAATTGGCATACTCATCTTCGCTATCCTTGTAGGTATATCGATTACAAATCGTAAACAACTCACATGGCCTGAGCAGTTTTTAAAAGATTCAATCGGTTTTGTACAAGACATTTTTCAAAAGCCCGCAGAAACAGTTGTGGGCTTTTTTAAGAATGTAGACGACATAAAAAATACATACAAAGAAAACGAAGTGTTGAAAAAACATCTAGATGAGTATGCAGAACTTAGTGTTCGCGTGAAAGAATTAGAGCGTCAAAACAAAG